>CAMFKD010000203.1 GCA_945957095.1 uncultured Chlamydiae bacterium | reverse complement strand
AAGCTTGGCCTCTTTGCTAGCCTTGTCATGGCCGTTGCTTTAGGGCTTCTCTGCTTTGCCTTAGGAGCTCTATTCCCTGGAGCTATCTTCTTGATGTTTGCCTTTGAGAGCTACCGCGCCTGGCAAGGATCGCTCATGATGACAGAAAAAGACCGCGATCAAGAGCTGCAGCATGAGTTTCAGCATGCCGAACAGCTGATAGCGGAAGGCAAGACAGCGGAAGCGGAAAAGGCCTTGCAAGAGATCCGTGATAAGGTGAAAGCGGGTTTTCTCTATCTCGCTGCGACCGAAACATTGGGTAATTTAGTCGCTGAACAAGGCAATTATGAGAAAGCGTATGACTTGCTGCACTCGATCGAAGAGCATCTAGAAGGCAATTCATTAACGCTGCTACAACAGTTAGCCTACCGTACCAAACATTGGCAACATGCCGTTACCGTTGGAGACCGCGCCTACCAGAGCAACCCCTCCTATGAGGTCGCCGTGCTGAATGCCTTGTCACACGCAGTATTAGGAGAAGTGCAAGCGACGATCGGATGGCTTCGCTGTGCCATTCAGGAAGGCTTGCCCGATATCCAACCCATCCTCAAGCAGAGTGAGTTTGACTCCATACGCACCTCTCCGCAGTTCCAAGAGTTTGAGCGCTCTCTTTGAGGAGTCAGAATCCAGAATTCAGAATCACTAGAGAAATGCATCACCTCATTATATTGAGGAAAGACGAAATTCTCATGAAACTATTCTGGATTCTGGATTCTGAATTCTGGATTCTTTCCTATCCTCATTGTGTAGATAGAGTTCCGCATAGGACATCACATTACCATTGACACGCTGGTTCCAATCAGTAGCGCCATCACGGCTGAGGCTGCTATGCATGGCGATATGGTCATAGGGCGGGGAAAGAGTCGCATCAGCCCTTACAGAGCCAGCGCTGAGCTGCAGCGGTTCTGTTTCATGGACATTGTAGAGGAGACATCCGTGCCCTGATACACTCTTTAACGAGCTGTTGATGATGACACTATCGGCGATGTCAAGGTGGTCTGCTTCTACACCGACTAACACGCTGTTGCGAATGCGTCCGCTTGAGATGCGGCATCCTTGCAGATAGGATTGTTCATCACTATGCAGCTGAGGTGGTGTGAGAGTGCTTTCTCCGCTGAAGAAGGAACGTATCGCACGCCCCTCAGGGTTATCTTGTGTCAACTTAAGGCAATTGTTGTAGTAGGCTTTTACTGTTCCAAAGTCCCACCAGTAGCTGCCTTGCCCCACATCCACGGCACCAAAGAAGATATCATCTTCGCTAGCCCTTAGCACGCGTCTTCTGAGTCCTTGCATCCTCTTATAATGGTGTCTAGCTGTCTGCTCTGGCATCCCCTTTGTAGCCATCACCTGGATGTAGGTGCGTTCGTCTAACGTGAGAGGCATCCACAGATGTGGGTCGCTGTCGAGCTTGCCCTTGCGGCTGTGCAACTCTGCGGCGAACTCGTCCAAAAGAGCACAGATCAGCTCAAAGGAGACGCTGAAACTGCCTAAACTAGTGCCAAATAGCGTCTCACGCGATAGCGTACCGTTTTCTATCAGCTCCAAGACTGTGTCGTAAGCAACTTTTTCCATTAGCCTCGTGCTGCCGTTGGGCGCCACAGCCAATAAGCCATAGCGGCTCAGACCACGCGCTTCCCACTCTTCGCGCGTCGGCAGCGGCCCTAAGCAGCCAAGAATGTCAGCATGGTGTGTTGATGGCTTAGGTATGTTGACAGGAATAAACACTTGATCGCCCCAGAAAACAGACAAGCGCCCCCGGCGCCCAACTGCGTAGAGGGACGTCTGGCGGATCACAGCCTCTAAGATAGTGATGAAAGAACCGTCTTGTAGGCTAGGAAGCTTGACGGCTGATTTATTGTTGTTTTCAGAACCTGGTAAAGGAGCCAAACGTGTGCCTTTGCCAGCTGTGTGGTACATCGCCACAGCGGCACCCCTTTCCTGTTCTTGGGCAATGTCCAGTTTGTACAGCTTCTTGGCTTTGTCACGAGCTTTCTGATAGGCATACAGTGTGCCTAGACCATTTCCAGCACCACCAGGCCAGTCTTCATGGACGACGACAACCTTGGCATCGTGGCAATGATGACGGGATGTCGCAGAAGTCAGTCGCTGCTGCCAGAACGCCTCTTGCTGTTTATTGCCCGTGACGATGATCAGGATATCCATGCCCCCTCGTGCTGGAACGGCCAGGCGAAGCATATCGACATGTTCCTGAAGCTGCTGTTCTCGCGGCATCACGCCTCTCCTGTCGTCCCAAGTATTTCGATGATTCTAGCGATGATCAGATAGCCTTGTTGAAGGCGATCGAGTCCAAAATGCTCGTTGGGCGCATGGATGCGGTCACCCGCCAATCCCAAACCGATCAGCACCAATTGCCCTCCACATACCTGCTGTAGTGATGCAGAGATTGGAATAGAAGCGCCTTCCAAAATAAAACGGCATGGCTTCCCAAATACCTCGGTAAAAGCTTGAGCGGCAGCTTGAGCAGCCTTAGAATGCGGATCGGTGATGACAGCTTTCCCATAGCCTGAAAATAGATGTGTTGTCACAGTGATGCCTGGAGGCTCCAGTAGTTTCAAATAGGATGCCACAGCCTGGATGACCTTTTCCGGGTCTTGGTCCGCCGCCACCCGACAAGAGATCTTAGCTGATGCCACAGCAGGAATTACCGTCTTGACGCCAACGCCGCTGAAACCACCGGTGATGCCATTGATCTCCAGCGTCGGACGCAGCCAGTTGCGCTCTAGCGGATGGATCCCTTGCTCACCACCTGTTGGCTTGGCTCCGCCTGATTCCTTTTCGTATTTGACAGCATCGAAATCAAACGATAGCGCTTCACGCTGCTTGGGTGATAGTGGCTCTATGCCATCATAGAAGCCAGGCACCGTGATTTTTCCGGAGGGGTCTCTCAGCTTGGATAAGATTTCCACTAAAGCATGGATGGGATTGTAGGCTAGTCCTCCGTGCGATCCCGAATGCAGGTCCGTGTCGCTACCGCGGCAGGTGACTTCCAGCGCGCCGACACCACGCACACCGATTGTCACACTAGGTGTTTGGGCGTCGGGGATGCCGACATCGACGACGAAGAAGTAGTCAGCTTTTAGTTGATTAGCATGCTGTGACAAAATTCCTGCTAGGCCGGTACTACCTGTCTCTTCATCACCTTCTACGATGATCTTAATATTGAGAGGAAAGCGGCCTAGATGACGTTTTACAGTTTTCAATGCCTGCAGGACATAGAAGCATTGTCCCTTGTTATCTTGTGCTCCACGAGCATAGATCGCCCCATCCTTAACAGTAGGCTCAAAAGGAGGGTTGTCCCAAAGATCTAACGGATCGACAGGCTGCACATCGTAATGATTGTAGAGCAGCAATGTCGGCTTATCCGGTCCAGCCGAAAGGTCTTGTCCAAAGATGACTGGATGCTCTGACGTCTCCCAGACATCGACTTGAAAGCCAGACTCTTTCAAGAACCCTTCGACCCAATCAGCACAAGCCAATACCTGCTCCTCTTGCGTCGGATCGGCGCCTATGCTCGAGAAACTTAGAAACGTTTTATAATCTTCGAGGATCTCTTTAGAGTTGGTGTCGTAGTATTCTTTTAACGCATCAAGCAGTACAGATGCTGTCTTCATGAAAGACCTCCTTGTCAGCCAGAAATAGCGACAGGAGTATACGCCCGCTCTCACGTATTGTGCAAGAACCTATCAGCTAGGGTAGCACACAATTGTGCCAGCTTCCCCATGCCAGACACAATTAGAACCCAATCCTTTGACGGCATGGGACGCTAGACCAAGCAGGCCGCCCAGAATGGTGCCTTTAATGACTTTGTTTTCGCCTTCGGGTGCGATGATACCAGTGGCAGTTAGACAGGCTCCTACGATCATACCTAACTCCATCTTGGTAATAATACTGTAACCTTGCGGTGTCACGATTTGTCGCAACGCCCAATCTTGCGCGATGCATAATCCACCCAAGACAACAACTCCTCCCCCAACAAGAAGAGCCAAGGCACCTAATGCTTTAGCTACATCTAAAGGAGAACGCACGTTGTCTTTTGCTTGGCTAGTTCCTTGAGGGGTCACCGGACTTGTTACCACTGCTGATTGGATGGGTTGAACTGTCTGGACAATCTGCTTTGTAGAGGAACCATTGCCTGACCCAGGAGCAGTGGGAGCAACAGGAAGCTTTTTGACTGTAGTCTTTTTGAGATCTGGTGGTGAGAGGGGCTGGCGATTGAGAGTGGGGAAAGAAGTGGTAGGCAACGTTGATAGAGACACGGTAAATACTCCTAAGATCGTTTTTTTTTAATTAATAATTTTAACAAATCGAACAGTTAATGTCAATTTGTATGTTATTAAATGGTGTTGTCGCATAATTCACTACTGAGTCAGTGAGATCCTGTCTCTTATACACATCTGACGCTGCCGA
>CAMFKD010000202.1 GCA_945957095.1 uncultured Chlamydiae bacterium | reverse complement strand
GACGCAGGCTGGCCAGCGTTGCGGCTATAGTGATGAGATGTACCGTTTTGCCGGGGCTCGAATCGCGGCGACAGCTGCTGAAATCTACAGTTGCGAGATGGTGACTAAGGTCAAGGAACCGCAGCCTTCCGAAGCAGCTCTATTGCGGAAGGGGCAGCTGCTTTTCTGTTTTCTTCACCTCGCTGCCGAGCCAGTGCTGACGAAGGCACTCATCGCCAGCGACTGCGTCGCTATCGCCTATGAGACAGTGACCAACAATGAAGGGAATTTGCCACTCTTGACGCCGATGAGTGAGATAGCAGGACGTGTCGCCATTCAGGTAGGAGCGACGTTGCTCCAGATGAACCAGGGCGGTAGTGGGATCTTGCTTGGCGGCGTCGCGGGGACGCCTAAAGGTAAGGTTGTTATCGTTGGCGGAGGGGCTTCTGGTGCCGAAGCCGCTCGCATGGCCTTAGGCTTAGGGGCTGAAGTGACCATCGTCGACCGCAATCTGGTGCGTTTGCGTCAACTTGACATGGCCTTTCAAGGGAAGGTGACAACGCGTTATTCCAGCCAAGAGGCCATCGCTGAGCTAGTGGCGGAAGCAGACCTCGTCGTGGGTGCTGTCTTAGTAGCTGGTAAAAAAACGCCTAAGCTCATCACACGCGACATGATTACTAAGATGCGCCCTGGTTCCGTTATCGTTGACGTCGCCATCGACCAAGGTGGTTGCTGTGAGACATCGAAGCCGACGACGCACGATGTTCCCACTTATGTGGAAGAGGGGGTCATTCACTATTGCGTCACAAATATGCCTGGTGCTTGTCCGCGCACCGCAACACAAGCGTTGACTAATGCGACAGGGCATTATATCCTAGATCTAGCCAATAAAGGCTATGAGCGGGCGCTAGCCAATGATTGTGGCTTGCGAAATGGTCTTAACGTCTGTTTTGGCAAGATCACCAATCCATATGTCGCCGAGGATCTCGGCTATCGCTATATTCCACCTGAGGAGACGTTACGTGGAGGGGCACCCTCGTTATCTTGTCGGCATTGATTTAGGAACTACCAACAGCGCGATCGCTTACGTCGACACGCATGACCCATCGGGTGTATTGCCTGTGAGGTTATTGTCTGTGCCTCAGCTAACCGCTCGCGGTTTTGTCGAGCCTAAAAATACGTTACCTTCCTTCTGCTACCTGTTGTTGCAGGGAGAGTGGTCACCTGGCGATATCCAGCTCCCTTGGCATGGTAAAATGCCCTATGTTGTCGGAGAGCTAGCCAAAGAACAGGGAGCGTTAGTGCCGACACGTTTGGTGTCATCTGCCAAAAGCTGGCTCTGCAATGCTGCTGCGGACCGTACCGATCGCATCCTACCCACAGCAGCAGAAGATAGCTTACGCATCAGTCCTGTTGAAGCTACCCGTCGCTACCTGGCCCATCTACGCGATGCTTGGAATCACGCAATAGCGAGCAATGACCCTCACTCTGAGCTCGATCAGCAAGAGGTGATCCTCACTGTCCCGGCTTCTTTCGATGAGGTGGCACGTACACTGACGGCGCGTGCAGCGCAGGAGGCAGGGCTGACGCGCGTGACGCTACTAGAAGAACCGCAAGCTGCTTTCTACGAGTGGATTCGCGTCCACGAGAAAGAATGGACGACGTTGGTATTACCGGGACAACTAATCCTTGTCTGCGATGTCGGTGGCGGGACGACAGACTTCAGCTTAATTGAGGTAGTTGAAAAAGAAGGGATAATGGGCTTTCAACGCCTTGCCGTCGGCGACCACCTCCTTCTCGGTGGCGACAACATGGACGCCATGTTAGCGCACCATATTGCGCAACGGTTCCAAGAACAGGGCTGTGCAGAGCTGACGCCGATGCAGTGGCTGCAGATAAGGCATGAAGCACGTCGCGCCAAAGAACGTTTGCTAGCTGAGGATGCTCCTACTAAGACTTACCAAGTCCACTTGCAGGCATCGGGATCGCGTGTTGTCGGCGGCAGCCTGTCGCTTGAGGTGTCGGCACAGGAAGTTCAGCAACAGCTAGGGGAAGGCTTCTTCGGTCTCTACCACAAAGATGAAGCGCTTAAGATCAAAAAACGTCAAGGCATACGCTCGATGGGATTGCCTTACGAAGAAGAGCCTTCGATCACCAAGCACCTCGCTAACTTCTTGTTTTGTCAGGCCAGCGGAGCTGAGACGCGCTGTCCTGATGTTGTGCTCTTCAATGGCGGAGCGATGAAGCCGGAACCTTTCCAACAAGCGATTGTCGCTTCGTTAGCACGTTGGTATGGCACTGTCGCACCGCGTATCCTGAGCAATACCAGTTTAGACCTTAGCGTCAGCCGCGGAGCTGCCTACTATGGTAAAGCTAGGCGTGGATGGGGTGTGACCATCAGCGGGGGATTACCACGCAGTTACTACCTCAAAGTTGACGTGCAAGGTCCAGATGGTACCGTCGAGACAAAAGCGTTGACATTATTACCTAGGGGTAGCTTAGAGGGTGCGACTTACGAGCCCGACCAGACGTTTGCCTTAAGTCCCAATCGGCCCGTATCCTTTCAACTATTGAGCTCCCATGTACGCTTACACGATAAGCAAGGTGAACTTCTTGATATCGTCCCTGAAGAGATGCAGCCTCTCCCGCCCCTTCATACCGTCATTCGCTTTGGCAAAGGTAGCAGCGATAGGGAGAGGATTCCTGTCCACCTAGGACTGACCCTCACACCCATCGGAACGTTGTCGCTTTGGTTGCGTAGCCTTACGACATCTCACCGCTGGGATTTGGAGTTTCAGGTGCGCAAAGCGACTGGCCAAGAAGATAGTTTAGCCGCTTTAGGCAGCGCTCGTAACGATGAGTTGATGGATGCAAGCAGCCTCAAAGAAGCCAAAGATTACATCGAAGCCATCTTCAATGGAACCAGCAAAGTAGAAGCGGGCAAAGTCATGGAGAGCTTGGAATCTTTGCTTCAGCGGCCACGCCGCGCCTGGCCTCCAAGTGTTTTACGTGCCCTAGCAGACGCTTTGCTGGACCAAGCAGACAAGCGCAAGAGGTCGCCAGCATTGGAGCGGCGCTGGTGGAATTTGCTAGGATTTTGCCTGCGCCCTGGTCTTGGCTACCCCTTAGACGACTTTAGGATGCAGAGAGTGTGGAAACTGATGTTAGCTGACAACAAGCCATCGAGCGATCCCGAAGTTGAGACGCAGCGTTATATCTGCTTAAGACGCTTAGCCGCTGGTCTGAATAAAGGGCAACAGATGCAGATAGCCAGCTCTCTGTTAATTCCAGAAGCTGGTAAAGCAAAAGAGCTGAAGGGAGCCGAACGCTACCAATACAGTGAACGTGTCCGCGCTCTAGCAGCGATGGAGCGAGTGGAATTGAAGATGAAGACGCGACTGGCAACACAACTTCTTGAACGCATCGAAGCAGGTGTTGCTGTAGAAGCGGAATATTGGGCGTTGGGGCGTTTAGGGACGCGTCAGCTGCTATTTGGATCGATGGCTAATGCGGTACCCGCCGACATCTGCTCACAATGGATCCAGCGTCTTCTGAAGATTGATAAGGCCGATCACCATCTTCTCGCTTTTCCATTGGGGCAGATGGCACGTCATACCGAACATCGCGAACTTAATGTCTCGCAGACACTAGTCGAAGATGTAAAGGCTTTCTTCGCCGGGACACAGGATAGCCAAAGGCTACTGTCCTTGCTCTCGAAGGCACATCGAGACGATATCGCCGAACAAGAGGAACTCTTCGGCGATAGCCTCCCGCCTGGTCTCCTGTTGATCAACTAAAAGTAAATTTATTATTTTCTCGGTCGTAGCGTGTGGTGAGGCTGATTTTGTTTCCGATCGTCATGGTGCCTGCAACGGGGAATCCTTCGTTCCAGGTCCCAGAAAAGCTGATCATAGGGCGAGGGGGTGTTCGCACAGTCAGTGTGCCCCTTGTCTCGCCTTCTGTATGTGGGACTCTATCTTTAACCGGTCCTTCATAATATTGTGATAACCAACCTGGACAGACTCGATGGATCAGACTGTCCATGGTGCTAGGAGCACGAGGCTCAGTTGGGATGAGATTGCTCCAAATAGCATCGTCTTCTTTGAACTTGAATGGCTCCGTGACACATTCATTGAGTTTATTTATCAGCCGTCCCCCTAACAGCATGGCACTGCAGGTAAGGGCAATCGTTGGAATAAAGGTATAGCGGCCAAAGTAAAGGATTGAAGCGCTGAGAAAAGCCACGGAAGAGCCTATTTTGACGGCGCGGTCATTAGGGATGCCAAATGTGTTAGGAGAATCAACAGGTATTGTAATTTCCATATAGCACTCTTATTGTTAATATTATGAAGCGCCAGTATAAAACTGATTCTATTTCAAAGCAAGGAAATTGGAATGATAATGGACATAATGGACGCAATGGACATAATGGACGTTGATGGCCTTGTTGCATAATTAACCACAGAGTGCACAGAGAACACAGAGAGGCTTTTCTAAATCCCCTCTCTGTGATCTCGGTGGGCTCTG
>CAMFKD010000201.1 GCA_945957095.1 uncultured Chlamydiae bacterium | reverse complement strand
CGACTCGTCACGCCGCCAAAGGAATGGTTGGCAGTTCTTGGCATCGAAGCAACCTAAGGGGGAACAATGGGCTTCATCCTACGCATTGCCATCGTCGCTGTTGTCGCGACAGGAATATGGATAGCCAAAGCCTTCAGCGAAACCGATACGGACGCCGATCAACCACAGACAGGCGCTCTACCTGTTACCAAGCAACAAGTCCATGTCTATACAGAAGCAATAAAGAAATCTGCCACTAAAACCGTCAATGCCATTACCGCCATTCCTAAATCGCAGAAAACCTTCGACAATACCATAGGAGACTGGAACCGCTTTGGCTATAGTCTTATTGAACCTCTTGGCATCCTCACGTATGTCAGAGAGTCGGATATGCCTAACCACTTCACGGCAGCTGAAGCCCTTGAGGAATTGGTTAGCTATCTCGGGACACTCGTCACAGACAACTCAAAAGCTTTCGAATGCCTGATTGGTTACTGCCAAGAAGCACTAACTGGACAACAGCAACTGACACCTTTCGACTCCTATCAAATCGAAGCCATCCTCGATAGCGTCGACCTCAACAGCGACGATATCTCCGATACTGACAAACAGAAGGTGATGACACTAAAACGCCTCAATGCTCCGCATGAGAAGACACCCTTTGCCTTCTGGAGAGGCAATGTAGAACCTATTTCGCATCAAGACAAGCCCCTAACAGTAATGACGCTTAACACCTGCGGCGTCCCTGGCGATCTCACTCTTCCCAATGGAGGCATGGTCCCTTGGCCTCAGCGGCTGCCAGCCCTAGCTCAGAAAGTACTGGAAGCCAATCCCGATATCGTCTGCCTTAACGAGGTCTATGGCTATGATGCTCCTAAAGAATATTACGAACGCCTAAAAGATCACTACGCCTACTTCTATACTAACATCGGCCCACGTACCTTTGGTCTCTCCATGGCTACCCTGGGCTTAGCCAGCGGCCTCTTCGTCGCTAGCAAATATCCCCTAGAAGCGCCTCACTTCATGCGCTACGAAAAAAGAGGCTACCCTGTCAATGATGGCCTCTTCGACTTCGTTGTCATGATCAACAATCACCCCATCGCTCACATCTATACCACCCACCTTCAGCCCGACCACACCGAAGAATTTGGAAAAATTCGCGCTGAACAGCTACAAGAAGCGGTTGATAAAATCCATGCAGACTATGCCAAAGAGCCCCACTTAAATATCCCCTATTTTTTCGGAGGAGATCTCAATATCCCTTGGGGATCGGGCGAGCCTGGCCTGGCTATCATCCAACACGACTTCTATGATGCTTATAATAAAGGAAGACAATCGGCACAGACAGGACCCACCTGGACCGACTTTTTCACCGAACGTTACTACCAACAGCAACGTATCCCACTTCACGTGGACCCCACACCAGGCATCATCGACTACGCCTTACTGACCAAGCTACCCACAGCAGGACATTGGTCTATCCACACCACCCTGGTGCCCATTTTCAATCTGCAACAACCCGATCAGTCTCTCTCAGACCATAACGGGCTTATCACGACAATTGAGCCTCTGCTGGAACAGCCTGCTTTGCAACGATAGCATAGATGGCAGCGCCTAACAGAAGCGTACCAGATATCACCATCCCCGTCGTTCCAAGAGCTTCATGAAGCGTAGAAAAAGTGGCTTTCAACACTTCATTAGCGATATAAGACACCGCAGCGCGATTAGCAAACTGCGACGCTCCCTCCAAGACCGTCTGCAACCTCTCGCCTTTTTTTGCTGCCGCAAGACCAACTAGGCCACCTACTAAGGCTGATCCAACAACCATCGCATTAGCAGAGCCCAACACCTCTTGCGCTGCTTCGGGAAGAATTGTTGCCGCAGCGCCAAAGGGTGTTGTCCCTTTGCATACGCCTAGAACCGAAAGCCCTACCAACATTTGCTTACTTGCTTCGTCTAATGGAGACTGCGTAAGGACCTGAGCCGTCTTATTAGAAAGAGGCGCGACTAGATCAGCTTCACCTACGCCAGTAGGCATGGGCAGCTCACTTACTGGCTTCGCTGGCTCTTCCATCGCCTCATTGACAAAAGGAGAGATTGGAACTGTATCAACTTTTACCATACAATTTTACTACTCTTTATTATGTTTTTAATTGTTTTTTGAATTTTTATTATAATATTATTTATGATATAAATCAATTTTTATTTACGCTTTTTGACGATGGACATTAGCCATTCCCGCTAAATATTACCCACTCATTTTTAAGAATTTATCACCACAGAATGCACGGAGAAAACAGAGAAAAAATAGAAAATGAGAAATCCCTTTCGATTTTTAAGAAAATATTGTGTTTAGTTTTTTCCATTCCCCTCTCTGTGCGCTCTGTGTTCTCTGTGGTAAAAATTTTAGCGGAAACTGCTGGATGAACATAGACAGCATGGACGTAATGGCAAGCTTGCGCACCAAAGCCTCGGTACGCTCGGCGAAAATGGACTTAGTTGACTGTGCTACCGCAGGGGAGATCTTCGATAGAGACAATTTTGAGGGCATCGCTCCAGCTAGCTGCGAGCAGCATCCCTTGACTTTCGACACCCATAATCTTAGAGGGCTGTAAGTTGGCAACAACCACTACCTTCTGCCCAATCAGCTGTTCGGGGGTATAGTAAGGCTTGATGCCCGATACGATAGTACGCTTTTCAAAACCGAGATCGATTTCAAGCTTAAACAGCTTCTTGCTGCTGGAGATTGGCTCGCAAGCGAGGATCTGCGCCACCCGCAGATCCAGCTTAGCAAAATCATCGTAATGCACCGCACTCTTTAGAGGGGGATAGGTCACAGTTACCGGCTTTGCCTTCGCTTGCGATAGCGCGTGGAGCTTGGTAATCTCCTGAGCGATTTGCTCATCTTCAACGCCTTTGAACAGGATGCCAGGAGCAGGTAGCTTCCGCCCAGCAGGAAGCTTCTGAGCCAGGACATCATCCCAGTTAGCTTTGGCTAAGTCTTCAGCACACCCCAGCATGCTCCAGATTTGTGCTGAAGCCGTGGGAATGATAGGGCTGATCATAAGCGCCAACACCTTCAAACATTCCAAGCAGCACCCTAGGGTCGTTTCCATTCTCGCTTTTGTCTCAGGGCTTTTGGCATCTACCCAGGGCTTCTTGGCATCAAAGTAGACGTTTCCAGCCTGCGCTAAGTCCATAAAAGCTTTTGTTGCCTTGCGCAAGCGGAAAGTGCTGTAAGCCAAATCAGCCTCGTTTGCTAATGCTTGGATCTGATCCAAAAATTGCTTGTCGATGTCTTCCATTGCCTGAATATCGGGGACAATACCTTCACAACGACTCTGTAGGAAGGTCAAGACGCGATTGACGAGGTTACCTAATTTACCCACTAAATCACCGTTGCAACGAAGCTGGAAGTCTTTCCAGGTAAATTCCGCATCAGATGTTTCTGGAGCATTGGCAGCTAGGGCATAGCGGATCTGGTCAGCGCTGTAATGGGTGAGAAACTCCTCAAGGTCGACATACCATCCATCCGTCTTGCTAAACTGACGGCCTTCCAGCTTGAGGAACTCGTTCGCTGGTAGCTCATCGACGAGCTTGTACGGTTCGTTCTGCCCCATGGTCATCGCTGGGAAGATAACGGCATGGAAGGTGAGGTTGTCCTTGCCAATGAAGTTAACCAATTTGGTAGTGGGATCGCACCAATACTTCTTCCAGAGGTCAGGCTGCCCCTGCTTAAGGGCCCATTCCTGCGTTGCGGAGATATAGCCAATAGGCGCATCAAACCACACGTACAATACCTTACTAGCGGTATCGGCCAATGGGATAGGGACACCCCAGGTCAAATCTCTGGTGATGGCGCGTGGTCGCAGCTCATCGATATACGCTTTGACAAAGTTGGTAACGTTAGGCTTCCAATCTTTTGTCGCTAGCCACTGCGTCAACCGCTCTTTAAAACGGTCCAGCAATAAGAACCAATGCTTGGTTTTCTTTAAGACGAGGGGCCCTCCCGTCAACCGACAACGCGGATTCTTCAGATCAGTCGCATCGAAAGCAGCGCCACATTGCGGGCATTCGTCGCCCCGAGCCTGCTCATAGCCGCACTTAGGACAGGTTCCGGTGACATAACGGTCTGCGAGAAAACGCTTGTCTTCTTCGGAATAGAGCTGATCCGTCTCCTTCTCCTCAATATAGCCATTCGCTAACAAATCATTAAAATACTGATGAACAGGGGCTTGATGGCCCTCCCAAGTTGTTCTGGAGTAGTGGTCGAAGGAAAAATTGAGTTTCTGAAAGAGCTCTTTGTTAATTTCATGGTAAAGGTCGACATGCTCCCTAGGAGTACGACCAGCCATCTCAGCGCTCATGGTGATGGCGATGCCATATTCATCAGATCCGGAGATATACAGAACGTCATGGCCTTTCAGACGTTGATAGCGGGCATAGCAATCTCCAGGCAGGTAAGCGCCGGCGATATGGCCGAAATGAATGGTGCCGTTAGCATAGAGGAGTGCCGAGGTGATGAGGAC
>CAMFKD010000200.1 GCA_945957095.1 uncultured Chlamydiae bacterium | reverse complement strand
GACCAAGTCGATGTGGACATCGCCAAGCGGTATTACTTCAATCACTTTTTAGCCACCGACAATTTGACATTCCTACTGGTGGGGCAGATCAACCTCAATGAAGTCATTCCGTTGGTCGTAGAACACCTCGGCGCCATTCCTAAACGGCAGACACCACCTAGCAAAGAAACCACACCTCTTCTATCTGTGCCAATAGGGCTGACAAAGCGGGAGGTGCCGAGCCCCTACCTTCAAGAATGCCTCATGCGGATGACCTATTCGCTCTCTTTCGATCTGACTGAGACGTCATGGCAGCAACTAGAGACTGTTTCTCAAGTGATCGAAACACGGCTACGGCAACGTTTTCGCGAAGCTGTGGGCGCCACACAGGGTATCGATGTCGCCTACGAATTTCCCTACTACCCTAACAATAGTAGCGCATGGCTCACAGTGCAATTTCGCTGCCCAGGCTGCAAGTCCGATAAGCTCGCTCAGATCGTCCGTGAAGAGCTTGCGCTTCTACAGAGTGTAGGGCCTACCCGGCAAGAGCTAGAGAAAGTGCGGTTGCAGCAGATGCGCAACGATGAGTTTTGGCTCGACAGCAAGAATTACTGGGTACAGCTCCTGTCGAACTACTACTTATGGAACCTTGATCCACGCAATGCCATCAAGAACCATGCCAACAGCACCCATCACGAACCTGAAGTCATCCGCAACTTCATTAAAAACCATCTTGAACTCAACAACTATACGATGGTGCATCTTAAACCTGAATGAGGAAAGGGAGACAGGAGTCAGGAGACAGCTTATTTGCTACATCTGACTAGGTACTATCGCTTAGGAGAAGTATCCGATTAAATCGTGCCTACGGACACTTTTGAATGAAAACTCCCGACTCCTGACTCCTCTCTCCTGACTCCTGGCTTTCCTCTTCAGACCTTCTATGCTACACTAGTTGCTCACACAAGGAATGGAAGATGCGAGATTGTGCTTTGGGTATTGTCTTCAATGCCGATCGAACGAAAGTATTATTGGTTCAGCGACACGACGTACCTATCTGGGTGCTGCCTGGTGGAGGCATTGATGAAGGCGAACGTGCTGAAGAAGCTGTGGTCCGAGAGCTCAGCGAAGAAACAGGATTAGCGGTCGCTGTTCAGCGCGCGGCAGCCCGCTATGCCCCGATTAACCGCTTTACTAGCGCTGCCTATCTTTTTGAATGTGCCGTCCAAGACGACCGGCTACCCGTCAAAGGAGATGAGGCGGCAGCAGTGGGCTTTTTTCCCTTAGAAAACCTTCCCTACCCTTTGTTCCACTACCACCGTGAGTGGTTAAGCGAAGTATTGAAAGAACCTCATTCGCTCATCAACAAGCCGATGTCGCGCCGTACTTTTTGGGCCATCATCGCCTATTACACCTGTCGTCCTCTCTGGGGTTTGCGTTATCTTCTGACACGTTGGTGGTTCAGCCGCTGATTTCTGTAAACATCCTAACGCGAAAAATCGTTGAAGGTTTTTCGGACTGGGGCACGCACACGGGCTCGGGATCGAATGTTCGAAGAGTTACAATTCCTATTGATAATTTCTCTCTGAGATTGGACAATAGTTATTATTATCTTGGCCAACGCTGGTGTGATGTCATCGTCTGCGCATTCTTACTCTCTTCTGCCTTCCTCTATGCGATTCTTAGAGCGGCTGTGCATCGAAAGTTGGTGGGTACTCCTCTGCTTGCTGCTGATGTTGATTGTGTATGAGAGGTCGTCTAGCTGGAGGCAGGAGGAGTTGACCCGTTTAAAGGGACAGTTGGAAGCTTTGGAACGCGATAAGGCAGAGGCGGTAGCGCTCTTTGTCGATCTAACCCTCCAGATCAATAGCCAAAGTGACCCCGAGTGGGTGGAGCTAGTGTTGCGCAAAGGCCTAGGGTTGGTGCCGGAAAAGCAAACCAAAGTCTTTTTCGACCACAGGCGATGAAGGAGTCTTGATGGAAGAGATATTGCTCATCATCTGCCTCATCCTCTTTACCTTGATTGCTGGCATGTCCTCGGCATCTGAGATTGCCCTTTTTTCTCTTTCATCGATGCGCATCAAGACCTATCGCACCGATCCTGACCCCCGCAAACGCTTAGTTGCTAACTTAGTGCTCAAGCCCCGCGACCTCTTCGTCACCCTTTTCATGGTCAATATCACCGTCAATATCCTTTTGCAGAACAGTGCCTCAAGTCTATTTGGAGAAGGGTCTGGCTGGGCATTGAAGGTTGGTGTGCCTTTAATGCTAACGCTGGTCTTCGGTGACATCTTACCAAAATATATTGCCCTCAACAACAACACCCGCATCAGCTACGCTGTGGCACCTTCGGTTTCCGCTGTTGAAACAACCCTGACACCATTACGTAAACTCATTCTAGCTATTACCGTTCCAGTGTCGCAAGTTATGTTCTTCTTTCTCAAACGCGAACACGATATTTCCAAAGAAGAGATGCAGCATGTCCTCAAGGCATCACAAGAAAATGGCGTCTTAGATACCGACGAGGCTATGCTGGTGAGCGGTTACCTAGACCTGCAAGATAGCCAGATCAAAGAATACATGCGGCCACGTGATGAGATGCTGTATTACGACATCAACGAGCCGCTCAGTAAACTCGTAAATCTCTTTGTCGACCAAGAGTGTACGCGAGTTCCGGTCTGCGATCAGACGATTCAAAACGTCATCGGTATCGCCACAGCCAACCGTTATCTGCTGCACCGCAACCGCATCCACACCGTTGAAGAGTTGCTCCCTACCTTATCTAAACCCTTTTTCGTCCCTGAATCGACCCCAGCACGTAAGCTGATGCGCCAATTTGACTCGCGTGGCGAAGTGATGGCGATCGTCGTCGACGAATATGGATCAGTGGCAGGGTTGATCACCCGTGAAGACCTAGTTGAGGTTGTTGTCGGCAACATTGCAGACCGTCGCGATACCCAAAGCAAATACACACGCGCTGGCGAAGATGTCATCATCGCCAGCGGCAAGCTGGAATTGAGTGAGTTTGAAGAGATCTTCGGTGTCCCTCTCTACAGCCCCAACAATATGGTGACGCTCGGTGGATGGCTCTGCGAGGCCATTGGAGATATCCCTAAAAGTGGTACCAAATATGAAACAGCCGAATTCCTCTTCCAGGTGCTGTCCGCCAACCCTAACCGTGTGAGACGAGTCTACGTCCGTCGTCTTAGCCATAGAAATAGGGAGAAGCGGTGATGACTTCAACCGTACTCCTGTGGTTAAGCCTTACTATCGCTTGTATCGTAGCAGAAGGTTTCTACTCTTCATTGGAAATGGCGATTGTCTCTTTCAATAAGGTGAGGCTGCAGTATTATGTCAGCAAAGGATATCGCCGCGCGCTCTGGCTTAACTGGCTCTTGCAACACCCTAGCCGTCTCCTAGGCACCACTCTATTAGGTGTCAACATCGCCATGCAGGTGGGTTCAGAGTGTTCGCGCCACCTCTACATGGCTCTGGACCTCCATGCCGATCTAGCCCCCTTAACACAGGTAGTCCTCGTCCTCATCTGTGCTGAGCTGGCTCCTGGTTTTGCCGCTAGGCGCTACTCAGAGCATATGTCGATGCTGGGAGTCCCCCTTATTTATGCCTCAGCTAAGATCATGACTCCGCTCATCTGGGTGATCTCAGCAATCTCGCAACTGGCCAACCGCCTAGTTGGAGGGCAAGAGCGGCAGTCAGCGATGTTCTTAAGCCGAGATGAGCTGGTAGCGGTCTTGGAAGACCAGGCAGGCGAAGAGCCCGAAGCGGACAGCGAAGAGCTCAATGTCCTTGTCCGTAATATCTTCTCTCTGCGTAATAAAGTTGCTGCTGACATCATGGAGCCCATCAACCAGACACGTTCGCTCCCCATGGACGCTACCGTTGGACAGATGCGCCGTGCGTTAGCCGACACCCCTGCTGCCTTCCTTCCCATCTTCCAACGTACGCCACACAACGTCATCGGCATCGCCATCCCACGCGATTACATCAAAGCGACTGACAGCGACCGCGTTGGCCAACATACGAGGTCCCCGTGGTTTATCACTCAGGACAGCACGCTAGTGCAGATCCTGCATCAGTTTCGCAGTAATAGCCAGTCGGTGGCTGTCGTTCTCGACAAACCCGGCCGCGCTGTCGGTATCTTAACACTCGATGATGTGTTAGAAGAGGTATTTGGCAAGATTACAGGCCATGCCGCTGCACCTTATCCTTTCAAGAAGCAAGCTATTCTCGCCATCGACAAAAACTTTTCAGGTGATACCAAGATCGCTGACTTCAATGCACAGTATGGAGTCATGCTCGACGCACAGGAAACAGAGACCTTTGCTGAACTCTTAGAAAAAGTGCTGGGGCATCCACCCTCTGTCAATGAATCCATCTATATTGAGCCGTTCCGTCTGACAGTGAAAAAAGCGACCTTGCTAGGCGCCAAGACAGTCAACGTCAAAACGCAGGTGAGCTAGGAGATCATTTTCCCCCTCTGCGTTCTCTGCGCTCTGTGGTAGTAAATTCGCAGCAGCTCCCACTAAAA
>CAMFKD010000199.1 GCA_945957095.1 uncultured Chlamydiae bacterium | reverse complement strand
CTCTGTGGTGATAAATTCCTAAAAATGAGTGGGTAATATTTAGCGGGAATAGCTGCCACTGAGCCAGTGAGATCAGTGAGGGGATTATATAACCAAACACTGAAGCATGCGTTCAAGGGGTAGCCAATTCGTGCCCATTCTCCTGTCTCCTGACTCCTGACTCCTCTCTCCCTTTTTCCTGTTGATACCCCATTGTCGTTGTGATATGATGTCTTCTTTGAAATAAGCGAGTAAACACGTGAAAGAAGAGTATCGTCGTAATCCTAAGAGTTACGACGGATCTGCCCTGACAACCCATCATGCACGCGATGTAGCGCCTACAGTATTGCGCAGCATCACAGCAGCGATGCAAGAGAAGCCAGAGCTCGTGTTAGCAACATGGCCAGGGCTCATCGGAGCTAAGCTAGCGCCAATGGCACAAGCCGTGGCCTTCGCAGATGGGGTCTTGACGGTGCGGGTAAAGAACTCGACCTTATTTAGTTTGCTGAGCCAGCGCGATAAACCAAGGCTATTGACAGCATTGAGGAAACAGTTACCAGGCACCACGATCTATGATATCGTTTTTCGTATGAGCTAGGAGGGCGCACACGTTATGGCTAAAGAGTATGATGCCAGTTCCATCACCGTTTTGGAAGGCTTGCAAGCTGTCCGTGAGCGTCCTGGCATGTACATCGGCGATACTGCCGAAGCGGGGCTACATCAGCTCGTCTATGAAGTTGTCGACAACTGCATCGACGAAGCGATGGCAGGTTTTTGTTCAGCTATCCATGTCACCTTGCATAAGGAAGGGTCGATCACCGTCGAAGACGATGGCCGCGGTATCCCTGTAGCAAAGCATGAAAAGGAGTCGACACGCCAAGGGCGCGATGTGTCTGCTTTGGAAGTCGTCATGACGATCCTGCACGCAGGCGGCAAATTCGATAAGGACACTTATAAGGTTTCTGGCGGTCTCCACGGCGTCGGTGTCTCCTGCGTCTGCGCCCTGTCTAAGCGCATGATTGTCGAGGTCTTCAAAGAGGGCAAGGTCTACCGCATGGAGTTTGCCCGCGGCAAGGTAGCGAAGAACATCGAGGTCGTCGGCGAGACAAAGAAACGCGGGACGAAGATCACCTTCTGGCCCGATGACACCATCATGACCATCACCGTTTTCCAATATGACATCTTGGCTAAACGCTTACGCGAGCTAGCGTTCCTCAACAAAGGCATCAACATCCATTTCCATGACGAACGCGAAGACGCTAAGGAAGATGTCAACTTCCACTACATGGGCGGTTTAGTGTCGTTTGTGGAATACCTCAATGAGAACAAAGGACCATTATTCCCCAGGCCTATCTACTTCACAGGTGTACGTCAAGGAGTCGACGGCCCTGTCGAGTTTGAAGTAGCGTTGCAGTGGAACGAGAGTTTTACCGAAACCATTTTGAGCTATGTCAACAACATCAGCACGCGCTATGGCGGCACACACCTGACAGGCTTCTCTACCGCTCTGACACGTGTCCTCAACAGTTACATCAAAGAGCACAACCTTCTTAAGAGCGACAAGGTGGCGATCTCTGGCGAGGATATGCGTGAAGGCTTAACAGCCGTCATCTCTGTGAAGGTACCCAATCCACAGTTTGAAGGGCAGACAAAGCAGAAGCTAGGCAACAGCGATGTCGCCTCTATCGTCCAAATCATCACCGGCGAAGGACTCACAACCTTCCTAGGCGAAAACCCCGCGATTGCCCGCACGATCGCTGATAAGGCAATCTTAGCGGCCCAAGCGCGTGAAGCCGCGCGGAAAGCACGAGAACTTACCCTCCGTAAGTCAGCTCTAGATAGCTCCCGCCTCCCCGGCAAGCTAACTGACTGCCAGGAGCGTGATCCCAAGCTATGCGAGATCTTCATCGTCGAAGGTGACTCCGCCGGTGGCTCTGCTAAGCAAGGACGCGATCGCCGCACACAGGCTATCCTGCCCATACGCGGTAAAATCCTAAACGTCGAAAAAGCACGCTTAGAGAAGGTGCTGCAGAACACCGAAGTCGGTACGATGGTCTCAGCCTTCGGTTGTGGTATTGGTGTCGACGGCTTCAAGCTAGAAAAGCTGCGCTATCACAAAATCATCATCATGACCGACGCCGACGTCGACGGTTCACACATCCGCACTCTACTGCTCACCTTCTTCTACCGCCATATGCCGGCATTAGTCGAGAATAACTTCGTCTACATCGCCCAGCCACCGCTCTACCGTGTCGCACGTAAGAAGACGCACCGCTACATCCACTCCGAGCGCGAGATGGATCAGTACCTCCTTGAACTGGGCGCCAGCGACATCAAAATGCGCCTCGCCAACCACCATGAAAACCTCAGCGTTGACGAAGCAAAAAAACTGATGGAACTCATCTTGGAAGTCGAAGTCTTCATCGGCAAGATAGAACGTAAGGGGATCCCTTTCCGCGAGTTTCTAGAGGCCCGCGATGGGCAAGGACGTTACCCTCGCTTCCAAGTTCTCATGGATGAGGTGTCGCACTTTGTCTACTCCGAAGATGAGTTTGACAGCTTCAAGAAGCAGTATGAAGAAGAACAGCGCTGCCAGCATCAAGAGACATTGGCAGCGATCCCCGAAGCTGAAATCAGTGAGGAGATGCGCCACTTTCATCCTAAGCAGCTGCCCTTTACCGAACTCTATGAAGAAGAGACATTGGCAGACCTCATCGACAGGCTGGCGCACTATAGCTTCCAACTCGGCAGCTATCTCGTGGCTGACGGCGAACTCGTCACGATTACGGAAGACGATGGTCGAGCATCTCCCTACTACACCCTGAAGGAAATCATCGATTTCCTCAGGATCAATGGCCGCAAAGGCATCGAAATCCAACGCTACAAAGGCTTGGGTGAAATGAACGCCGATCAGCTATGGGAGACCACTATGGACCCCGCCGTGCGCACACTGGTGAGGATCACGCTGCCCGACGTCATTGCTGCCGACCACATGTTCACCATGCTGATGGGCGAAGATGTGCCGCCACGACGCGCATTCATCGAACAGCATGCGCTGTCGGTTAAGAACCTAGATATCTAACATGATCATAGCACTAGAGAGCGAATAGAGGTCGATATGGCTGACATCGGTGAAACCGTCCTACTCCGTAACGTCGAAGATGAGATGAAGGATAGCTACCTGCGCTATTCAATGTCGGTCATCATTTCCAGGGCCTTACCAGACGCCCGCGATGGCTTAAAGCCTTCACAACGACGTATCCTCTACGCCATGCGTCAGCTGAACCTCTCCCCAGGGGGCAAACACCGTAAGTGCGCCAAGATCGCCGGTGACACCTCCGGTGACTACCACCCACACGGCGAAGGCGTCATCTACCCCACTCTCGTGCGGATGGCGCAAGATTGGGCAATGCGCTACAACCTAGTGGATGGACAAGGTAACTTCGGCTCTATCGACGGCGACCCTCCAGCTGCGATGCGTTACACCGAAGCGCGCCTCACGCATGCTTCCGTGCAGCTCATGGAAGACCTCGACAAAGACACCGTCGAGATGGTGCCTAACTATGACGAAACTAAGAAAGAGCCCACCGTCTTTCCGGCGAAGTTCCCCAACCTACTCGCCAACGGCTCTTCTGGTATCGCCGTCGGCATGGCCACGAACATCCCTCCTCACAACCTTAACGAACTGATTGCCGCGACGCTCCTGCTCTTAGACGACCCACGTACCTCCATCGAGCAGATCATGGAGGTGATGCCAGCTCCCGATTTCCCCACCGGCGGCATTATCTGCGGTTATCGCGGAGTGAAGGAAGCCTTCCATACCGGCCGCGGACGCATCATCCTGCGCGGTTTGATCCGTATCGAGGACACAAAAGATAGCGACCGCCAACAGCTCATCGTCGATGAGATCCCTTACAACGTCAACAAGGGCGTCTTAATCAAAAGGATCGCCGACCTCATCAACGATAAAACCATCGTTGGCATCGCTGACCTACGCGACGAATCAGACAAGGACGGCTTGCGTATCGTCATGGACCTCAAGAAAGGCGTCATCCCTGAAGTCGTCATCAACCAACTCTACAAATTCAGCGACCTCCAGGTGACCTTCGGCTGCATCATGCTAGCTCTTGACAATGGTCGTCCTCGCATCATGAACATCCACCGCATGATCAGCGTCTGGATTGAACACCGCATCGACGTCATCCGCCGCCGTACACGCTTCGAGCTCGCCAAAGCAGAAGCGCGCGCCCATGTGCTAGAAGGCTATCTCCGCGCCATCGATAACCTCGATGAAGTCGTTAAGATCATCCGTGCCGCCGCCGACCGCGACAGTGCCAAAGGCGAGCTCATGCAGCGCTTTGCCTTTACCGATCGCCAAGCTAACGCTGTCTTGGACCTGCGCCTCTACCAACTGACAGGACTCGAACGCGACAAGATCCAAGCCGAATATGACGAACTCCAACAGCGCATCGCCTACTACCGCGCTGTCTTAGCCAGCGAGAAGATGGTCCGCGATATCATCAGAGAAGCTGTCTCTTATACACATCTCCGAGCCCACGAGACGTAGAGGAATCTC
>CAMFKD010000198.1 GCA_945957095.1 uncultured Chlamydiae bacterium | reverse complement strand
ATTGTTGATCATGAGCCTTTGTTGGGCTTCCAATTCAACTCTTGCTTCAACTAAAGCCCGTCTTGCGGCCTCTCCCAATCCTTCATCATCTAGTTTATCTAGGCCTTCATTCAGGGCTCTTCGAACTAAAACCCATCTTGCAAGGTCTCCGAGTCCTTCTAGATCCGGGTCCTCCTCCCAGATGTTACGGCCATCGCAGACTGGGCCAGCGCAAACATGTTTAAGTTGTTCGTCGGTGAGAAAAGTTGCCCGCGGTTCTACACTCATTTTTTTCCTCTCTGTTGAGGGGGTTTTATGATAACTAAATAGTGAGTTAAATACATATTTTAGTCAACCCTTTGCATAAGCAGATGAGAATAAGATATTTTAAGCTGTTGTTGCCACCAAGCACAGATAAGGAAGAGACCAAACAGTGTTCCGCTATTTAGAGAGATCATAAAGGGGTTGGTAAGGCCAGAGAGAAGCCAGAGACCATACATTCCCAAAAAGGCTATTTGAAGTAATGCGATGGGATGGTGTAGATAGGCGAAACCGATAGAGGCTGTAACGGTGAGCAAGCACAAAAAACCTAGTATGCCAAACTGCATGAGGAAAGCAAGCCATTGCACCTCGTAGAGGTAAGGGTTAGCGGCATTGCGGATGGAGCCTGCAGCATGGCTGCCGAGGCCCTCTCCTAAGAAAGGCGCCTCTTCAAAGCTGTTGAGCAGCGCTTCAGTCTGGATGACACGCACCTCATCGGAGGCTTGGGTTTCTTCGCTCAAAAAACGTTTATAAAGCAGTTCTTCTGTGACCTCCAAGCCTAGGTAAGCGGTGCTGACTCCTATGAGCACGATCAGAACGGTCAGACGACGTAGCAGCAGCACCGCTGTCGCTGTTGTGACGAGGTAGATGAGACAGCCAGCAGCAGCAACAGCCCAGAGGAAGCGCGAGTAACTAAAGAAGATAGCAATGATAGCTGTCGTGACATAGCAAACAGAAAACGACTTAGACAGCTTAACGTGAAGTTGTGGTGCCATCAGAGCGAAGAAGAGTAAAAAAGGTGTGGGGATATCTGTTGACATCTGCAGGCGCATCAAACCTCCTGCCATCCCTGTTGTCATCGTAGCAGATCCCACGATCATCAGATGCTGAATGGTGAGCCATCCCATCACCATGCCGATCACAAAGCCAATTTTGACTAGGCTGAAGAGCATGTTAGCCCATAGGATCGTTTTAAGAAACGTTGGAAAGGGGAGGTCTCTTGACAGGTACCAATAGACCACCATCGTAGTTGTTGAGATGGTGATGACGAAGACCTTGAATTGGTCTGCAGTGCTGTCCAACGTGTCATAAGGATGGTTGGCGACGAAGATGCAGAAGGCGGCTGCGAGAAGCAGAAGTAGGCCACCTGCGATGAGAAACGTGATGACTTCTCTCCTTTGTAGCCGATCTCGGCGGGCAGCGTGAAACAGCGTACAGAAGAGTGCTGGCGGTAAGATTAAGCTCTTGGGATTGAGCAATGAATGTCCTCCTGTGGACGGTACCAATAAGCCGATGACGATCATCGCTAGGAATGGCCAAGCGGACAAAGGGATCTTAGCTTCTGTGGTATTACCGGGCAGATCACCAGTCCAGGACTTTGACAGCATAATATTTGCTCAAAGAGTAGGGAAGACCCAGTTTACAGTGTTTGGCGTTGATGCGAATCTCATTGATGGCGGACATCAAACGGTATTGGCGTGGCATGCAGCGGCGGTCAACTTGCCAGCCGCGGCAGTGATAGGCCGTTAATGCTGGGGCGAAGAGTAGCTTCCACCCCTTGTTAGCGAGACGTAAGGAGAGGTCGATGTCATCTTTGTACATATAAAACGTAGAATCCCATATCTCGGTGTTTCGTAACAGAATGTCATTTAGTGCTTTGCGACGACAAAACATCAATGCGCCACAGAGAGCTGGGACATATTCAGCGTGTCTATACCGATCTGCGACAACGTTGTTGCCCTTATCGCGGTCATACCAATGCCCATACCACGTGTGAAAGATGCCAGTGGAATCATAGCGGTCTGTTGGCGTATCGGTGGCGATGTCATAGCCCAGCAAGATACCGGAGAGGGCGCCCACTGAGTGGTGCTTTGGTTCTGCTAGAGTGGCCAGAGCCTGTGCACAGAAGGTAGAAGTCAGGAAGGCGTCAGGATTCAAAAACAAGACGTACTCGCTGTCTAATGGGAGATGCGGCATGGCGGCATTGTTACCTTGGCAGAATCCGATATCAGTATCATGTCTTAGGATGACGATGTTTCCGCGATCCTTGTAATCGTCTAGGTAACGCGTCTCTTTTGAGCCACTGTCGGATAGGATCACGCGCTCGGGAAGAACAGTCTGAGCATCCAAGGCGGCGAGACACTTAGGAAGATGCTGCTGGCTATTATGCGTGACGATGACAACGGAGTAGCGACTCAAGAGAGCGTCCTTTTGGGTAGACAAGGATTTGGGAGCAGGATAGCCTATCAGCAAGGGAAGTACAATAGATATGGTCGAAAGAAGCGTTCCTCCCATCTCAGCCCTGCTCCCCACAATTGCTGATGTGGGTAGCTCACTGTTGGCATTATCTGTTGCTCCTGAAGGACCCGATGGGTTACCTCAGATCACACCCAATACCATGAAACGGTATGTCTCTTGTGGCGGTGTTTTCAACCGCCTTTGGGAGTGGTTTTTTGCCGTCGTTGATCGTTCCAGTCAGTCCGGAGTCAGCTATCGACAACGTTGTCTGATCGATACGCTACAGCGCATTCGCGATGCCTCTGACCGGCAGGTATCTTGCGTGCTTGCTGCCTATAAGCGGTATCGTGATTATCTGCTACAGACTGAGGGTGATAAGCATCTGGATTGGCGACAGCTGCGCAACGCTAGGCTCATCATCAGCCTCTGGAACAGCCATCTCAGTCCGCCCGAAGGGTGGACGCTAGAGCAGATGATCTATAAGGCTAACCTCTCTTATGCGGCTCTTATGCAGGATGCGCGCAATATAGGATATCATGCGACGTCGGAGGTTGACACACTCCTCCAGTATCGGCCCATCTTTGAACAGGTCGAACGGTGTCAGAGTCTCATCGACTTTGAGGAAGACACGAAAGTTCCCTTGCCCTTTGCTGCTCTGCGTAAGTTGTGTGAGCCAGGGGTTATGTTGAGTGTCATAGAAAAAGATAGCATTAACAAGTGGATTGCTAAGGTTAACGGTTCCCCTATAGTTAAGGTACGGCACCTGCACCTAGCGCTGAAATCGGCTGTCGAGCAGATGCAGGTAGTAGGAGAGTGTGGGCGGCCAGCCCCATTGGCTTTTTTAGAATATCATCTGAAGAAGATGGGGATGGTCCTGTTTGATAGCCCGGATGCCCAGCACATCCTGTGGCGTACGGAGTTGGAAAAAGGTCTTAAAGCCGACGTCTGTGGTATCGATTATCTTCTGGAATCGCGATTGGGAACGGTTCAACCCGCTTCTCAGCTAGATAAGCATCTTGTGTTTACCATCAAAGGGAACCGGGACGATGTCATTGTGACGGGGATTAATGAAGCGTCATTGGGCATCGAGGCTGCAGAAGCCTATGAAACAAATGGCTATTTGCCCCTAGCTGCCATACGAGCTGTTGATCCTTCGGGACGGGTAGCGCGAGTTGAGAGGCTGCACGAACCACTGAGCCGTCATCGTTGGTCTAGCACCTCCGACTCTGCCATTCAGCCTTTAGTCACATTCCTCGCTACTTTAGCACGTGAGGCAAAGACAGCTCTGATAGATGTTGACGATGTGATGCTTACGGCTAAAGGACAGCTGCGCTTGGTGCGCAAAGTGGCAGAAGGAACCCAATATGATTTCGATCGGCTAGTTCGATTGGCATTTGACGCTTCTTGTCATAACTTAATGGTATTTAAACTATTGCTGGAGCAAAGCGGACTAGCTAAACATCCCCTTGTCCATTTCTATCGAGAGATCGTGAACAATGCGTTAAAAGGTCCAGAAGGTTTCTCTGTCGACGAAGTAGCCGCTAAAAAAGGCATCAGTGATGTGCGTGTGCGTGCTAGAGCCCGCAAGCTGCATCAAGATATCGTCAACCTATTGGAGTGGTGCTACGCCGAACTGATGCACCGTCGACACAATCCCATCCATATCCCCAGAGAGCAAGTTGAGCGATTGCTCAAACAGCTGATCGCCTCGCATTATCAACAGTCTATCGGTGCTGGTGTCGTCTGGCCAACGCTAGGCGATACCGTCGTTACCGTTGCTTCTTCAGCATGACGAAGCTGCCGTGGCGGCCGGTCACCTTGTCGCGACGGTAAGAGAAGAAGTCGCGGTCGTTAGCATATGTGCACTGACGAGCCACTTCGATGTGATGAGGTAGGACGCCAGCGTTGACAAGTTGATCGCGACCGATCGCCCATAGGTCAAAGTAGTTGGGTGTCACTTGATAGTCCCAGAAAGATCGTGGGAACTCTTGACGGTAGTGTACAAATTCAGCGTGCTGCGGCCCTAGGCTTGGTGAGATGCCAACCAGCAAATTGGCAGGGTGGCATCCCATTCCTTTCAGATAGTCCACAACCTTGCTATAGATATTCTGGACGTTGCCGCGCCAGCCACTGTGCACGGCAGCGGTAAC
>CAMFKD010000197.1 GCA_945957095.1 uncultured Chlamydiae bacterium | reverse complement strand
TCTACACTCGACTAGTCGTCGGCAGCGTCAGATGTGTATAAGAGACAGGTACAATTTACTACCAACAAAGGCACTTTTGTTGTGCAATTGCATCCTGAAAAAGCACCTAAAACGGTGGCTAACTTTCTACAGTACGTCAACGAAGGCTTTTATAACGGGACGATTTTCCACCGCGTCATCCCTGATTTCATGATCCAGGGAGGCGGCTTTACCAAGGAGATGAGCCAGAAACCAACACATGCTCCTGTGCAAAACGAGGCAGAAAATGGTCTCAAGAATAAGCGTGGAAGCATCGCTATGGCACGCACCTCCGATGTTAACAGCGCAACAGCCCAATTTTTCATCAACACAGTGGATAATCCCTTCTTAGATTTCCGCGGTAAAAATAATGCTGAATATGGTTACTGCGTCTTTGGGGAAGTTGTCTCCGGCATGGATGTCATCGACGCCATCCGACGCGTGCCTACGAAAAATGCTGGGATGCATCAAAATGTCCCTGCTGAAGCTGTCATTATCGAAGACGCTCACGTCGTTAAGTAAGTAAGAGGGGAGGGAATCCAGAATCCAGAATCAGCAAGGTTGATAACTCATATGTATCTTCTCGGTTCGGAAGAGTACACATTGTTTGTCATAGGTTTTCTATTCAGAATTCTGGATTCTGGATTCTGAATTCTGGATTCCCTCCCCCCTCCTAAGCTAAGGAAGTCATGATTAACGTTTCTGACTTACAGATGGGTTTCGGTGGGCGATCGCTTTTTCGTCACGCGACTTTCCAGCTGCAGCCCGGTCGCCGTTACGGACTTGTGGGGGCTAATGGCACTGGCAAAACCACCTTTTTACGCCTTCTGGCTGGTGCAGAAGCTGCCGATGGCGGTGTTGTTGCGATAGGCAAAGATCTCAATGTGGGGACGCTGAAGCAGAATCAATACCTCTACGAGACAGAAACGATTGTTAATACTGTGTTACAAGGTGATGCTGAGCTATGGCGAGCCTTACAGCGCAAAGCTCGGCTTTTAGAAGGCGGTTCGGGAGTCGATGCGCATTGTGACGAGCTCGCTGAAGTGGAGCGTACGCTGGAACAGCGTCAAGGTTACGCCTCTGAAGCTAATGCTGCGCGTCTACTCGTTGGACTGGGGTTACGTACGGAGACGCATCACCAACCCATGAGCACTCTTTCAGGTGGTTTCAAGCTACGCGTTCTTTTGGCCCAGCTTCTCTTCTCAGCACCTGATGTTCTGCTGCTAGACGAACCCAATAACCACCTCGATATTGTCTCAATACGTTGGTTAGAACGTTATCTTTGTCAGTTTCTTGGCACCGTTGTCGTTAGCTCTCACGATCGCGAATTTCTCAATGTCGTCTGCACCGATATCCTCGACGTTGATTATGGGACTGTCAAGCTTTACCCAGGCAATTATCAGCAATTCGTTACGGCCAAGGCGGCGGAGAGGGAACGTCTGGAAGCGTTGTTAAGCCGACAAGAAAAGCGCAAAGAGGACATGCAGGCTTTTGTCGACCGTTTTCGTGCAAAAGCGTCTAAAGCGCGCCAGGCACAGTCTCGAGTGCGTATGATTGCTAAGTTGGAAGAGGAAATGGAGGAATTAGACCTTCAGCCTAGTTCCCGTTCCTATCCACGCTTTCATTTTTCCATGCAAAGGCCTTCAGGTGTCGTCGCCTTGCGTGCTTTCGATATTGGCAAGGCCTATGGTTCACACAAAGTTCTGGAAGGTGTCTCTTTTGAAGTGGAGAGAGGCGAGAAGGTGGCGATTATCGGCCCTAATGGCATAGGTAAATCAACTTTGCTCAAAGTTCTGATGGACGATCTGAAGGCGGATCACGGACGACATGAGTGGGGACATGCGACGACTGTTTCCTACTTTTCTCAGGATCACGATGCTCTGCTTGATAACGATAAGTGCCCGCTAGATTGGTTAAGGCATGCTGTGCCAGGTAAAGAAGAACAAGCGTTGCGCGATGCCCTTGGCAAAGCTCTCTTTAGCGGTGATGATGTTCTAAAGAAGATAGCGACTCTGAGTGGAGGCGAGAAAGCTCGTCTCGTCCTCAGTAAGATGATGCTGGAGAATAGCAACATACTAGTCTTTGACGAACCCACTAACCACCTTGACATGGAAGCAATTGAGGCATTGGTGACAGCCTTGACAGAGTATCCTGGTACCATCCTGTTTGTCAGTCACAACGCCTATTTTGTCCATCGCCTCGCTGGCCGTATCTTGGAGATCCAGCCGCACGGCATCCGCAATTTCCGCGGATCCTATGCCGAGTATTTGAATACCTATGATGTTGACTATCTCAGCAAGGATACCTTGCAAGCGACGGCTTCAAAGCCGCAGCGTTCTGCAGATTCTGCTGCTGACATTGAAGAACGGCGCAAAACGCGCAACCGTCGGAATCAACTGAAGCGCGATATTGAAACTCTAGAAAGCCGTACAGAACAGCTAGAACAGGAGATAGCAGCATTGGAAGCCGAGATGGCGTCAGAGGGATTTTATACTCGCGATTCCAAAGCTATCCGTGTCTCTGTCGAACGTAAGGAACAGCTGGAAGCAGAACTGCACCGAGGTGTCACCAAATGGGAGCAGTTGGTGCAGGAACTGGACAGCTGTCAGACCCCTGCCAGTTAAGTATTATACCCAAAGAAACTGCATAGCCAACTTTTGAGTTTCTTTGGGTATGTCTTCTTCTTTAAAATAAAGCTAGGCTGTTGGAGGGAACGGAGAATCGGGGTGTCTTAAACAAATCTGCTACCTTATCAAGCAATTTGTGACGTTTTGAACTCCCTGAATCGTATTCCATCTTTGCTTTTTGATATGTTGCTAGACGAATTCGATAGTCTTCCATTAGCTGTTTTTGTGCTGCATCACCTTTGTCGGCGATAAATGGCGTACTAGGTGCAACAGGCTTCTTGTCAAAGAATGATGTGACAAGAGCTACGATTTCGTCTCGCTTTTCGGGGTTAACTTTTGATAAGGTTCCACCAATAAATGCATGAACTTCAAGTTTATTGTCCTGGTTTGCATAGGAGACGTGGTACTTGTCTCCGTTAAGTTTGGTAAACGAGATATCATAAGTTTTATTATTTTTGTTCCAAATGGATCTAGACAGCTCACGCTTCATGTAGATGAGGCTATGTGGTGTCATGTTTGAGCTGTGGGTAAACAATTGAGAAACGGAGGACTCTCCGATAGAGACGTTAAACCACGACATATATTGCTCCTTTGTGTGTGTTAAACTTATGACAACGTTATGCACTGCTATGATTAAGATTGAATAAAAGATAGAGTAAGATCGGACTTGCCATGGTAGGTATTCCTGGGCAGTTCAGCACACAAATCACCCGATCACATTTAGTTGGATAGGTTCTTGGGTATATGTTCATGGGGTAGCTAATTCGTGTTCGTGCCTGGAGTCCAAATTGGGCACGCACACGGGCGCGGGCACGAATGGTGACTGGGTGAGCATGTACCCAGGTTTGGTTGGCTTATTTAAGGCGAGCTTCAGCGGTATCACCGTTCTGGGCGGATTTCAATGAATAAGGATACATGCCGCCTTTTTTGGTGACCTGCACGATCGTGCCGGGTCCCCACTGACTAGTGATAGAAGAACGATCAGACAAGCGTATCTCGAAGCTGCTGCCATCATCTAAGATAATCGTAGCACCATTGTTGAGGTTTTCACGCACGTTCTTGGTAATGGCTTTGCGATAGGTGTCTCCCAAGAATGGATCTAGGCGAAGAGCCTGTCCTGGATGCATCACACGCACTTGTTGACTCGTGGTCAGGTTATACAATGTGTAGTCTCCATACTGTGTTCCAGGAACAAGCTGTACCTTGTCACGTCGATGCCAGTGCCCTGCTGTCACCTGGTCTGGTGGCGAAACCTCCCAAACACTTCCATCTTCTAGCTGTATGAGGCCTCCGTTGCGCTGGACATTGGAGATCAGCAAATAAGACTGTTGCTCGACTTGATCGACTCGACTGCCTCCTGAATAGTTTTTGGAGGATTGAGAGTTGCTGCGGTTATCTGATGCGCCATCGTCATTGTTTTGTTGGTCATAGGAGGGCTGATAGCCCCCACCGGTACGTTCTACTTTGTCGCTGTTCCTTCTAGGGCGTTCTAGCGGAGCGCCGCCGCTTACTTCTTGATAGAGAGACTCTAGGCATTCGTCTGCGGTACATTTACAGCGTTGGGCTAGCACATGCTCGATGGTTTTCATGGTCCACAGGTTGATCCACATCTCTAAAGCTTGCTGCTCGCCGGGGCTTAAGTTGGCGATGCCTACCGCACGTTGGTCGCCGGGTCCCATCAAAGCAGTGATGCTAAATTGTGCCTGAGCTTGCAGTGTGGATACAGTAGCTAGACACCAAATTGCGATAACAACGAATATTTTATGTCTCATGACGGAGGCTCCTCTCAAACTTTCTTCAGACCTTAGCAGATCCTACGCATGTCACTCTATCCTTTTTTTATGTGACACGTTAGACTGTAGATCAGCAGATTATGTTAAGGATGCAATCATGGCCACTAGCACATCGTCGAAAGTAGAGATTCGAGAAGGAATAACCTTACACAGCCATGGATTGCAGCTGTTTGGCATTTTCCACCGCCCCTTAATAGAA
>CAMFKD010000196.1 GCA_945957095.1 uncultured Chlamydiae bacterium | reverse complement strand
GTGTCAAGATGTTACGATCACCATCTCTCGTATAGGCAACACTGTCTATCATCTTTGTCATCAAGTAGATGCCAAAACCGCCTTCTGCACCGCTACGGATCGTCTTCTCGACATCAAAATTCTCTACTTTTATCAACGGATTGAACGGTACTCCGGCATCTTGAATGGTCACCTCCAGCAAGTGATTGGGTAACAAGTTGCAAGCGATATCGATAGAGCCTTGCACTCCGTCTGGATAGGCATAGCTGATGATATTCACAAGCACTTCTTCTGCCGCCAATTCCAGATGAGTGAGGTGTTCCCCCTTAAGCCCATTTTCTTGCGCATGGTTTAAAATAAATGTTAACATACCGTGCAAGTGATCTAAAGAAGCAATAAATTGCCCTTTCTTCACCATGCACCTCTAAGATAGTCGACAATTCGCTGTGCCAACACCTTTCCTACCAACTGTGGTACCGCATCTCTAGCCGCCTCAACATCGCTGACCTGGCCAACAGACAATTCATTAAGTTGTTCTGTACCCTCATCAAACTCATGATCATACTCAACCGAACCTGCCACGCGGATAGGTCCTAAGACAACACACCCAGAACAGCTCTCGACAAGAGAAAATTCGACGAGATAGCGACCTCGGCTTTCCACTGGAATAATCGTCTTGCTAGGTGTGCCATTCTTGTTCAATTCATAGCGGAATCCAATATTTTCCTCATCACGATCGAGAATGGTCGCACATAGTGTGTAGCAACCACAGTTTTGCCCATATTGAAAAGCGCCTGAAGAAGCAATCTCGCGAACGATAGCCTGCGTAACTTCTCCAGTGGTGTCGCCCTCGACATAAGGGACAGCGATGGTACTCCCTACCCATGGAGCCTCACCACAGCCTAACCGATAGTTACAAGATGCCAAGCAACACAACAGGAGAAACCAAAAAACGCTATGAACACGCATCGTCGGCCTCGACCATGCATTCTGGATCAACATTCAACCCAGGATAGCGACAAGACAGATCGGCTAGCCTCTCCCGAGCACATTGCGCAACGGCGGTATCAGGGAACTGTTTAATCGCACAGCAGTAGTAGAGGACAGAAGCCTGCGGATGACACGTACGTTCATAGAAGGCACCCGTTTCGTACAAGCCGTAAGCATAGATCTCTCGAATCTGCGCCAAGTCGCACTCAGCTTCGGCAAGCCTCTCCTCATTGGGAAAATCCTGCTGAAATCGACGCAGGACAATCTCAGCGAGTGCCAAGATGTCCGAGTTTTGATACTCACAAAACGCCTGCTGAAGGTAGACGCGGATAGCCTCTAGATAAGCTTCAGGTGCTAGTTCATGGAGAGGAAAGCGACGTACCAGCATATGAAACGCCTCAACGCTGCAGGCATAGTCTTTGAGCTCACATAATATTAGCCCTTTAGCAAAGAGTGACTGTGCTGCAAGATCATGGCACGGCACAGTAGAAACAATTTCGTCGTAGATGGTGATGGCCAAATCTTTTCCACTTAACCATTTTGGAAAAAATTTAGACCCAAATATGCGCCGCTTTGCCCCTCCGCGTAATGACTCGGCGATGGCATATTTGACCTCCATCGTCTCTTCCAAAAACTCTGGGCTTGTACAGGCGCGGAGATAACCCGATAACTCATCATTGGCAAAATCATACTCGCCCAAGTAGTAATAACCCACACCTGTGTAGAAAATGACCTCTGGGTGCTGAGAAACAAACGAAGGATAGTTGCAGATCACAATGCGAAACTGATAGACAGCATTGGCATAGTCATCACAACTCCACGCTTGTACGCCCAAGTTATAGTGCTCTTCAGGTGTCAACCAAGCGCGATCCTCGACTTGATGCAGACGACCATCCTTCAGAACCCATACGGCATCACATAAGGTAGGTGAGCATAACAAAGCTAAAGCAACAAAGACGCGAACGACAACAGAATATTGCATGATTCATTCCTAACTGAAGAAAATAAGCCACTAGGGTAACGGCCATATGGAAAAAAAGCAAATAGAGGTGAAACGCGCTAGCCATTCTCATTAAGCATTAATCACTAAATTTTAGGAATTTATTACCACAGAGCACACAGAGAGGGAAATGAAAAATAAACACAATACCTTCCTGAAAACAGAAAAATACATGTTCACCACTGAGCCAGTGAGATCGGTGAGAAGAGATGAAATAGTGAGAAGCCAGGTTGTTTGAAAATCAGCCATCCATTCCTTCTCTGTGTTCTCTGTGCACTCTGTGGTAAAAGTTTTAACGAAAATTACTGAATATTGATGGCTGGGATTGCCTTAACAGCTTGGGTGAGTGCTCCGGAAACCGTCACCGCCACAGTAGGTTCCACGTGAAGCGTCGCAACCGAACGCGTACCCGCATGAAAATGAACACGAACAGGAGTGGTACCGCTATGTTCCGCTAACAGTTCTTTCAGCTTAATAATATGGCTTAAGCGTACCGAATCGGCGTCGACACGAACTTCGAAAATTTCAGGTCCCTTCTGTCCCACTGTTGCCGTCTCCTTCTTAGGCGATGGTTTGGATGCTTCAGCCTCCTTCTTGGGCTTATCGCGACCTTTACTAAAGCGTCCTGCCTGTGCTTTAGCGCGATCGAAGGCATTGTCACATGCCTGGACCGCCGCTTCAGTGACAGAAGACAAGTTTTCTAACCAATGACACGATAGGCGCATTCCCTCTTCACGCTTATCAACCTGAAGCACAGCATACAGGAGCTGATTTTCGATCAAAAAATCTCTCTTTTCTTCAAACATCTCAGACCAGATGGGCAGTTCATAGCGATCCAGTCCATCACTGATGGTGAGAATGGCGAATTTTTTTTGATTTTTAGCAGAAATTTTGACTTGCACAGCTTCCACAAGAAAGGCAGAGCGAAAAACAGTATCATGGTCAAAGTTAGGAACCTTGGACAAAGGAACGCATGATAAGCGCTTAAGGAGTGCTTTAGACTCCTCTATTGGGTGGCCTGTGACAAAGAAACCAAGGAGCTCCTTTTCACGTAGTAACAGTTCAATGCGGGAGCGCTTATCTTTTACCTTAGGGGGCTTCTCAAAGCGTTTGGAGTTGTCATCCTCTAGATTACCAAACAAGCTCAAATAGCCTGACGCGGCATCCTCGCGTTCCTTAGCTGCCACATCGAACATCGGTTCTATCGATGCGAATAATTCGTCGCGAGACCAACCCGTAAAATCGAAGGATCCAGCGTCGACGAGGCACTCGATGTTTTTCTTGCCTACTTTTCGGACATCTAAGCGTTTGAAGAAGTCGTAAAAGCTTTTAAAAGGCCCTTTACGCACTCTCTCTTCGATGATTAAATCCACAACACCGCTGCCCACGCCTTTTATCCCTGTCATCGCGAAGCGAATGCCTTTATCCGTAGCCATGAAGACATTGCCAGCTTCGTTGACATCCGGGGGAAGGACTGCGATACCCATCGTCTGCCCCTCATGGATGTACTTGGCGATCTTGGTGAGATCGTCGCCATCGCACGTCATGAGGGAGGCCAACCACTCACCGGGGTAGTTAGCCTTTAGATAAGCCGTGACATAGCTCAAGTAACCGTAAGCTGTCGCATGAGATTTGTTGAATCCATAAGCAGCAAACTTCTCCATCTTGTCGAAGACAGCCATTGAGACCGTTTCTTCAACATCATTTTTGAGAGCCCCTTGTCGGAACTTTTCCCGCTGTTCCGCCATGACAGCGGCATCCTTCTTTCCCATAGCTCGACGGAGCACATCACCTTCACCAAGGGAATAGCTAGCCATCTTACTCGCGATCTGCATCACCTGCTCTTGATAGACCATGATGCCATAGGTCTCGGACAAGATCTCTCGCAACCAAGGGTGATCATACTCAATGGGTTCACGACCATGCTTACGATTGATGAAAGATGGAATCATGTCCATGGGACCCGGGCGATATAAGGCGCCCACAGCGATGATCTCTTCAAAGCGGTCAAGGTGTAGCTGACGGGCCAGGTCTTGCATTCCGCCCGATTCCAACTGGAATACTGTTGTCGTCTTGCCCTGGTTAAGAAGATCAAAAGTCGCTTTATCGTCCAATGGCAAATTAATCCAATCGATCTCACAGCCAGTGCTACGTTTGATGGAATCTACAGCAAGCTGAATCGACGTTAAAGTTTTAAGTCCCAAGAAGTCGATCTTGAGCATTCCCACTTCTTCAACAGGCTTCATCGAATACTGTGTGACGGGCATGTCGCTGTCCTTGGCGACGCAGAGAGGGATATAATGGGTCAGCGGCTCACCGCAAATAATAATCCCAGCGGCGTGGATACCACTGTTGCGTATCGAACCCTCGAGCTTCATCCCAATGTCAATGACACGCTTGGCTTCTTCATCCTCTTGATACATCTTGAGAAGGTCTGCATCCTTCTCTAAAGCTGCCTCCAGCGTGATATTGAGGTCGTCTGGCACAAGCTTAGCGATAGCGTTAACTTTTGGTAACGGGACACTGAGAACGCGGCCAACATCTTTAATAGAACTGCGCGCTTTCATGGTGTTGAAGGTGATAATCTGAGCTACATTGTGATGCCCATATTTCTCCAACGTATAGCTGCTGTCTCTTATACACATCTGACGCTGCCGACGACTAGTCGAGTGTAGA
>CAMFKD010000195.1 GCA_945957095.1 uncultured Chlamydiae bacterium | reverse complement strand
TGTCTTCTGCTAACAGCTCCTCAAAGCTTAAGGGAGCATCTGTGTCATCACTGCTATCTTCAATAAAGACAAGGGCTTCGGGCTGCTTAGTGACGTCAGCAATATCGAGAGTGTCGCCGTTGGGGTAGGTTTTGAAATCAGTCTTCAGAAGGGTGTAAACGGCAAACGAGATCAGCAAAGCCGTAGTGGCGATGGTCAAGATTAAGGTCCGATTCTTTGCTGGAATGTTTGGGTTTGGTGGGACTGCCCCTCCGCTCGTCGTGGAGTTGTCGGCGTTAGCGGCGGCTGAAGGTTCTTGTGGTTTGTCTGACATGGATTCCTTATCCTCATCGATCTTACTGGCTGTGTGATGAATGACTTATCATTACTGCTTAGCGCAAAAACGTCAATAATTCTTTCCGTGTTTAAGCAAGCATGGCATAGTGCGAAATAGAGTACATGTTCACCACTGAGTCACAGATCTCAGTGCTCCCTGTGCTGAACAAATACGCAATAGATATGCTTTGAAGTGATAAAGGTATGACAGAGCATCACCACACAAACCGTTTGGCTAAAGAGAAATCGCCTTATCTCTTGCAGCATGCCCATAACCCCGTTGATTGGTATCCCTGGGGTGAAGAGGCGTTTGCTGCTGCCCGCCGGCAGGACAAGCCAATTTTTCTTTCCGTTGGTTATGCCACTTGTCATTGGTGCCATGTCATGGAGCGTGAGAGTTTTGAAAGTGAAGAGATTGCGCAGCAGATGAACGAGGTGTTCATCAATATTAAAGTGGATCGTGAAGAGCTACCTGAAGTCGACGCCCTCTACATGGAATTTGCCCAAAGCATGATGTCTGGGGCGGCCGGCTGGCCACTTAATTTGGTGCTGACCCCAGACTTAAAGCCTTTTTTTGCAGCGACTTACCTACCTCCGGAGAGCGGTCATGGTATGATGGGCATGACCAATCTCGTTAAACGTATCAAAGATGTGTGGCAGGGAGATGAACGCGAAAGGGTACTAGAGCAAGCATCTAAGATTGTAGAGGTTTTTGCGGAAAGTGTTCATACCGTCGGCGATCAGTTACCCGAGAAGCATCAGGTCAACATCACAGCTGAGATGTTCTTTAAGATGGCTGATCCGGTCTATGGCGGGATGAAAGGGGCGCCAAAGTTTCCGATCGGTTACCAAGCTAACTTCCTTCTTGCCTATGCCGTTAAGTCGCGCGAAAGCCGAGCTCTCTTTCTCACAGAGCGTACATTAGAGATGATGCACAGAGGAGGCATCTGCGACCACCTGGGAGGTGGTTTCGCACGCTATAGCGTAGATGAGAAATGGCTAGTCCCACATTTTGAAAAGATGCTCTATGATAATGCTTTGCTTGCGGACGCCTATGTCCAACTCACAGCTGTGACGCACCAACCGCGCTATCAGCAAGTGGCGCAAGATATTCTCGATTACGTGTTGCGCGACATGACCGATCCCGATGGAGGGTTCTATAGCGCTGAAGATGCCGATAGTGAAGGGCAGGAAGGGCTGTTCTATACATGGAATTTGGATGAGGTCGAGAATATCCTAGGTCCTTCCGATTCTCAGGTTTTCTGCCAATACTACGACATTACCCAAGCTGGTAATTTTGAGGGGCGCAATGTGTTGCATACGCGACACACATTGGAGGACTTTGCCGCCGCTAGAGGAGTCGACAGTAATCTATTAGCGCAAAAGTTCTCAGAACAGCGTAAGTTCCTCTGGCAGCAGCGTGACCGGCGGGTACACCCCCTTAAAGATGATAAGGTCCTCAGTTCCTGGAATGGATTAATGATTCACTCTCTGGTTAATGCGGGGGCAGCCTTTGCTAACGAGACCTACCTGCAGGCCGCTGAACGCGCTGCGCGCTTCATCAAGACGAAGCTGTGGCAGGAGGGGCGTTTGTTGCGCCGATGGCGTGATGGACAGGCGCTCTATGAAGCGGGGTTGGACGAGTATGCTTTTCTCATCCGTGGGTTACTATCTCTCTTTGAAGCGGATCGCGGTGTGGAATGGTTGGAGTGGGCCATCGAGATGACGTCTTTGCTTCAGCAGATGTTTAAGGCTCCTGACGGTGCCTTCTATCAGACGGATGGTCGTGATGATAATTTGATCCTGCGTAAGGTGCAGTATTCTGATGGTGCCGAACCCTCTGGTAATGCCCTTCATTGCGAAAACTTGCTGCGCCTCTATCAACTGACCCATGATGCCGCTTATCTTGAGCAAGCTGAAGATATCTTACGCGCTGTCAGGCGTTACCTCGATAGCTATTCACCCGGCTATGTCTATCATGTCCTTAACTTGCTCCGTTATTACGATAAGGATGCTCCATTGTTTGTTGTCGCACTGGGCAAAGATGACAAATGGAAAGGGGAAATTCTGCAGCTCCTAACGCATCGCTACCTTCCATTTAGAAGTATTGTCTTCCGACATGGACAGGACGATGCTTTGATCAAAAGGCTGCCGTTACTAGAATCACAAGTGGCAATAGAGGGAAAAACCATTCTTTACATCTGCCAACGCGGTGTTTGTAAAGAGCCTATCACAGACCTTGCTGGTATGGTGCAAGCGGTCAATGCCCTTTGAGGTGCTGGAGGAATTGCCGGAAAGCACTCGTATGTCTTAACCCCTCCAGCCATTCATCGTGGAGAAGGTCATCTAAAGCAGGCAAGGCATCGGCGTGGTCGGCTTTTTCCAGAAAGTGCATCGCCAACTCGTAATTCTTCAGAAGGCTATAGAGACAGGCCATGCTATAGAAAGCTTGGATATTACCCAATGCAATTGCTTGCTGAAGGCGCTGCTCGGCTTGAAGCAGGCAGTCATGGGAACGTTCTGGATGGGTAGGATCTCGCAATAGCTGTGACAGATTGATTAAGGTGATGCCAAGCTCATTCCAAGTCACTTCATCTTCATTATCTTCTTGAACAAGCGTTTCAAAGTGCTCGATGGCTTTGAGGAAGAACTCAACTTCCGCTGTCAGTTCAGCTAGGTGAGCCCACGCCATTGCTAGGTTATAGCGCCCATGCCGGAATGATGGATCGGCACTGACCACATGAGTGAGGATTTTGATCGCCTTTTCGTAATGTTCTGGCGAATCTGTGAAGTCTCCAAGGAAATCTAGGGCACATCCGTAGTTGTAAAACCACTCCATATCGGTGCCAATATTGTCATTTTCTTCATTGATGGTGATGGCACGTTCGAATTTGTTGACCGCTTCTTCGATGTAACGACGTTCATGGGTAGCTTCTGTAAGGCGCATCAAGCAGATGCCCCATTCATTAAACAGGTGTGGTTCCTCTGACTGATATAGTTCAGCGGCTTTGGCATAGTACTTACAAGCTTCCTCAAGAAGAGCGATATCGCCACGTAGATTTCCTAGGGAGCAGTAAATACGCGCTAAGACAGCCCATAGGGAGGGGTTGAACTCATCGTGGCGTAAGCCAATCTTAACTTTGTCGAGGGCTTCAAGGTAATGGCTCTCGTCGTTAAAGTAGCCGCCCATCTCTGTCAGGCAGGTCGCATAGGTGCGCCAGATAATGGAGTTGTCTGGTTCGATCTCTAGCGCTTTCAGAATTTTACTCGATCCCTCCCGCAGCAAATGAAGATTTTCTGTTACCGCTCCTAAAATTGTCAGCGCCTCACCCCAACCGTTCAAGATGACAGCAGCATTAGGTTCGCAGGCATCCGCTTGTTGATACTTTTCGACAGATTCCTTGAGGGCGTTGATGTCACGTTGGCGCTCGCCGCGGCGAGTTAAGAGGATCGCTAAGCCGAGCCATCCTTCGACCTGTTTGGGTTCTAGATTGATGATGGTTTTAAATGCTTGCTCGGCATTATGCATAGCAGTGGCATCGTTTGTGTCGTTATAGAGGCGTAGATAGAGACCGGCTAAGTGGATATGTGTCTCAAGGTTGTGAGGGTCGAGAGCCAGCGTCTGGCAGTAGCTGTCGATGGCTTCGCGCAGCAGTTCTTCCTTACCGACCAGGCGGGCCAAGCTTTCAACAGACTGTCCATAGCGGCTCCATAAGCCAGCATTGCTGGCTTCATCCTTGAGGGCTTTACGGTACAGCTCCACTGCTTTCCAAAAATCGTAGGCTTCGCCACTTTGGCGTCCCATCGCGTGCCAGCAGTCGCCGGCATCACCCAGAAGCGCAGAGGGGATGGCAGCGCCCTGTTGTTCGTGTAGGGAGATGGCTTGAGATAGACAGCGCTCTCCTTCCTTTAGGTAGCCTAGTTCCTGGTAGTGCATGCCTAGCATCACTAGCACAGCCCCATCGCAGTGCCAAGCTTCGGCATTGTTGCTGTCTAGTTTGATCGCCATTGCGAGCTTATCGTGGGCTAGGGCTAGGCAGGTAGGGTCATTAGCTTGTTCCGCATAGGCTTGTCCTACAAGCAAGAAGATGGCTGCAGTAGGGGAAACAGCCAACGCTTTTTCATAGGAGGTGTTAGCGTCGCTTCGATGCTCTGTTACTAACCGATCCCCTTGGCTGATAAACAACAGCGCTAACCTTTCACGATCACTGGATTCTAACGACTCCCAGTCTCGTGGTTCACGATATAATGCCAACTGTTCATCAAATGATTTGTTATCTGTCGGCAATGTTTTCTGTCGTATACGGATTGTCTTTTTCATATAGCTATCATCATAACGTACTTAGTCATTTGGGGGAAGGGGGAACTATACCCTAATAAAC
>CAMFKD010000194.1 GCA_945957095.1 uncultured Chlamydiae bacterium | reverse complement strand
AGGCACTGCAGATGGCATGAGAGGTAACCTGCAAAGGGGACAACGTTCTAGGGTCGTAGACGTGACAGTAAGATTCTGTGTCGCCTTGATCATCCGTCACAGTCCATTGCTGGTAGTAGTCGCCGCTAGTGGCGACAGCACTGTCTTCTAGTGAGACGTAAGCAAAGGCATTTTCTGGAGCGGAACTATCAACGCCACTGATGTAGACGCGCCAAGGACGCCCTTCGGGGTGCTTGCCGTTGCCTTTGATTTCTCCTCCCCACTCGATAAATGTCGAGCGATAGCCTGCTTGCTGCAGAGCATGTGCGATGAGGTCGACGGCAAAACCTTTGGCGATGGCATCGAGGTTGAGCTGGACCTCATTGCTGTCTTTGGAGAAGTGGTCCCCGTCAAGATGGATGTGATGCCATCCGACATGTGGACGCAAAGCGGCGATATCGCGAGCGGATGGTTTGGTTCCTGCCTCTAGATGTGGCTGCCACAGCTGCCGCACGGGTTCCATTGTGGGATCAAAGCGTCCTTGCGTCATGGTCACAACCTTATCGACCAGGTGTAGGAAGCTAGCTAACTCGGGTGAGAGGGTAGCGTGTTCTCCAGCAGGTAGTCGATTGAGTTGTGAGACTTCTGATGAGGGATTCCACTGATCATAGCGTTGATGGACATCGTCGAACGTGCTAGCAATGATGGCTTCCACTTGTTTTTTCTGGGTGCTGCTCAAAGGCTGACCAATGATGATGCGATAGGGGATGAACATCGCAGTGCCAGTGACTTCTGTGGTATCGGAGCTAATTTGATACTCATATTCGCTATAGACTAAGAAGACGATTGCGACAGCAAAAAGGGAAAGAAGGATGAGCCAAGAGCGAAAAGAGGAACGGTGGGGTTGCATGGTCATCTAAAAGCCTTCAATGTATTGCTGAGCAACATGGCGATGGTCATGGGTCCTACACCGCCAGGCACAGGGGTAATCCAGGAACACTTCTTCTTGACTTCATCATAAGCCACGTCGCCAACGAGCCGCTTGCCTTTTGGATGCGTGGGATCTGGCAGTTGGTTTTGGCCTACATCGATGACGACAGCGCCATCCTTTACCCGATCAGCAGTAAAGTAATGCGCTTGACCAATTGCTGCCACTAAAATATCGGCTTGTCGAGAAAAGTAGCCGATGTCGGGAGTGTGGCTATGTACGACTGTGACAGTGGCATTAGCTCCTGCACCCTTCTGCATCAAAAGACAAGCTAATGGTTTGCCTACTATATTGCTGCGGCCGGCGATGACGACGTGCTTGCCTTCAATCGGAATACCTGTGCGCTGCAGCATGACCTGGATGCCTAAGGGTGTACAGGGAACTAATGCCGTAGGATCGCCCATGACTAACTTGCCGTGGTTATAAGCCGTAGCGCCATCGACATCTTTAGCAGGGTTGATCCGGTTGACGACATGCAGAGTGTTCAGGTGGGACGGCAGCGGCATCTGCAAAAGAATTCCGGTTACTTCGGGGTCTTGATTGAGCAAGCCGATCAAGTTTGTTAGTTCCGTTTCGGTTGTCGTTGTAGGCAATAGAAATTTTTTTGAGCTAATGCCCACTTTTTGGCATGCCTGTACCTTGCTATTCACGTAGAGGTGCGAGGCGGGATTGTCACCGACTAAGATGGCGACTAGCTGAGGCCGTCTGGGCATTAGGGTCTTGAGCTGAGCGGCTAGCTCTTCATGAATCTGTGCTGCGATCGCCGTTCCATCGATGATCATGCATGTTTCTCCTTAAAATCTTTATAACATAACATGTCAGATATTTATCCCCAAGATGCCTCTTGGTATTCAGGTGACTGACTATTAGATTAATTTCTTTAACCGTTCATCTGCAAAGAGATAGGGAAAGAGGGGGCTCGTTATCGTTTGTGATCCGAAAGTCTTTGCGTTAATCTGATCCCTTTGCACAACGAGACTTATGGCAAACAGGTCACATCTTTGCCATCTGTTCTCTTTAAAAAATTGCTTTTAATAATCAGTCACCTGGCGTGGTACTTGCATAGGCTTACTGTCTAACGAGGAGGCTGGTATGAAGCGTCTAGGCAGATTGATGTTGTTCAGCAGCGTCGCGGCGATGACGATGCTCTCAAGGACAGTGCTAGCAGCAGAGGAGGCTCCAGCAGTGCAAATGAGTACTGTAGACAAGTGTCGTCAAGATCTGATGAGCGATGCGTTTCCCGCCGAGATAGTAGAGAAAGCACTGACCTCGAAAGGGATAGCTCAGAGCCAAATTAAAGAAATTATGGGTAAGTTGTCCGAGGGGGCTAAGAACATTCCTGAAATGTATGCTACTGAGTATCAAAGTAATGTTCAAGAAGAGCCAGCCGCAACTAACGACCCGTTGAGTGAAATCTATATGACTGAAAATCTCAATGATGTTCGCGAAGAGGTATTTTTGAATGTGATGAAAGAGTATGTTTCTGATGCTCAACTAGCTGTATCAATGTTCAACGACATCACAACTCAACGCAACGCGGCGATCAAGGATTGCGGCAAGATGAAGTAGGAGACAAACAAATAAAGGCTACTTATGGTGGGGGAAACTAGCACTTGAGGACCACTTGGTTAGCAGCTCCCCCACCAAATTGCTTGGTAGCATCGGGCAGTTGGCGCGCTTTTCTACTGTGGGTGTCGCCAACACAGCAATTGATTTTCTCGTGACGAATATCCTGGTCTTGTTGTTGTCAGCAGAAAAGGGTTGGGAGCTAGGGCTTATCTCGGTTGTCGCTTGCTTGACGGCGATGGTCAACAGCTTCTTTTGGAACAAGCGTTGGACGTTCCGCCATACAGGAGCTTTACAAGGGACTTCCGTTGCCCGCTTTGTCGGCATTGCCTTGTTGTCGATGGTGATCAACACCTCTGTTTTTCTCTTTACCTTTCACTATCTTAGCGAAGGGTTTGCGTTACCGAAATTTGTGGGCATTAACTTGTCTAAGCTGGCTGGCGTCGTCGTAGCGCTTTCGGTGAGCTTTGTGGGGTATAAGTTAACAGTCTTTGGCAGAGCGCATCTAGAGGCATTTCGTGATCGTTTTCGGTTTGATACACCACCCTTTACCGCAACTTGGGTATGGCCATGTCTAGTGCTAGTCTGTGCGGCGGCAGCTGTGCGCTTGCTCTATCTCTGTTTGACGACTGCTGTCTTTGGCGATGCAGTCTCGTATGCTAAGGTGGCACAAGGAATCGCCAGTGGCCAGATGGCGCGAGTGGATGCCTTCTGGAGTAACCCTTTCTGTTTCTGGGAAGCACTGTTTCCTTGGTTAGGGTTAGGACGTATTCCGAGTGCCATTGCTGCCTCATTTATCCCAGGCATTCTGCTACCGGTACCGATCGCATTGATGGCTCGGAGGATCTATGGTGACCAGGTGGCTTGGCTAGCGGGCGGGTTGGCTGTGGTGCATCCGCGGCTAGTAGAATATTCTTGCAATGGCTATGCCGAAACGTTTTACCTCCTTGCCTTAACGACGGCTGTGCTGTTTCTCGTGCTTATGGCTGGTAGAGAGCATGTTGTTGCTTATGCGTTGGCCTGTGGCGCAGCCTTCGGTCTGTATGTGGGTGTTAGAAATGAGGGCTTGGTGCCAATGGTTGCTTGTTTAGTTGGAGTGGTTGTGATAGAGCTCTGTTTTAATAGAGCGCGCGAGCAAATATGGCGTTTAGCCAGGTTGTTAGCAGGGGTAACGGTCGGATTTGTCCTTGTCCTTGGTGTCTATGTGGCGTTATCAGAGCATACGTTTGCTACTAGCGGGATGTTTCAAAAGCTGCACCTGCAGTCTAAGGTACATCTGGAGCAGCTCGATTGGCATGCGGCTGCCAAAGAGGCCTATGGTAAGCATGATGCTGCCACCACCTCCTTGACGACTTCTGAGAAGCTCGACAATCTTGCTGACCGGGTATATGGTAACGTAGGCTATGTGATGCAGCGCTTGCCAGGCGTCTTACTTACCCCTATCTGCTTTTTTGCTCTACTGCTGCCTTTGTTGAGTAAGGGAGAGAAGCATCAGCTGCTCATGACCTGGCCTTTGCTTGTCCTACTCTTTTTCCCTTTGCTTATGTTTCCGCTCATGCAAGTGGAACCGCGCTACCTGTTTCCTATCCTGATACCCATTCAGATCTTTGGTGCGGCTGGATTGTATGCATTCTGCAGCTATATTGGGGAACGCTATCCAGGTGTGCCGATCTATCCAGCAGCGGTAGGGGTTGTTCTTTTCTTTTCTGTTGCGATGGCAATGGTGACCGGATGGCATGTAGAGAGGGCCTATCGCATTAACAGACCTCTGGCAGCGTGGATAGAGAGACATGTCCCTAAAGACGATTTGTTAGTAGGTGATGGTTATGGCTATCTCGCGAATACCGCTTACTTGGCAGGCTACCCTTCTCTGCCGCGCTTGTGGAGTTCTGATCCACGTGATGTTGTCGGTGATGTTCGCAGCAAGAAGGCTCGTTGGCTTGTCCTGTACGAGGATTTTCTGAAGAAAAGCAACCCAGAGCTGTTGCCTGTCCTATCTCAAGGCATGCCAGGGATGACGCTGCGCCATCAAGAAACCGATTGGAATGGCGACAGAGTCCAAGTATACGAATTGCAGCAACGACGTTATAACAATCCCCGGTAACATTTTACCAGCAATTCCCGCTGGATCTTATTTAGTTAAAAATAAGAGGGTTAAAATGTGTTG
>CAMFKD010000193.1 GCA_945957095.1 uncultured Chlamydiae bacterium | reverse complement strand
ACCTTCTGTTGGTGTTGGGTCAGTGTTGGCTGGGGTGTCTGAGTCGGTCGGTGCTGGTGCTGGTGGGGTTGTGATGGTAATTGGAGGTGTAACAGGCAGTTCGACAGGTCTGTTGTATCCGATAGAAGCGATCTTAATGGCGAGGCGTGGTGCCAGCAACGAGAAAGGTACTGTGACTGTCAAAGCAGCCGTCTTGATGACATTGGCCAATCCGACGACGACCTGAACAGCGCCTCGTTTTGCTTGAGAGAAGCAGCTGCGAGCAGTGCCTCGTACGGCTGCAACGGGCAGACGAAGGACAGAAGCAACGATATTGCCACCACCGCACACGATGTTCTTACCGCTGTCCCACAGGCCAGCTGGTGGCAGTGTGAACACTTGTAGACGTGCTACGACGCCGTTACGGAATCCACCTGCTTGTAAGCGAGCATCCATCCGCTGCGCAATGTTGTAAACAGTGCTAGAGCTTAGTTGTGCATTATTTATATTTTCCATTATCTCACCTTTATTAGGTTTGGTTTTTGATCATTAAAGCAATGATTTTAATAAAATAATGAATTAAAATCAATTCTAATTTGGTTAATTTATTATTAATTTTACATAAAGCCGATAGGTGCATAGTACTTGCTTGCGCTTTCATTTTTTTATGAGAGTGGACCTGTTGAGGCATACGCATTAGGCCAAGCATTGCCGATCCACAGACTTCCTAATTCCTTGCGCGAAGCGCCTTGGAGTGCTGCGCTCCGCGCCGCCCTAAGATTTAGCAAAAGTCTATGCCTTCACACGGCTTCCGCATGAGGTTCCCAGGCCTCTATGAGGGCACGTCGATGGTGCATGGCAGCACGAACGGTCTGTATCAACAATTTGTGCTAAATACGAGGGCGGCGCGGAGCGCAGCACTCCAGGGCGCTTCGCGCAAGAATTAGGGTGTGGTTAAAATAAAAAAAACCGCCAGGAGAAGCTCCTGGCGGTTTGTTGTGACCATCATCTATGGTATATTAGAATTCAAAAGATGGCACGTTGTCATAGAAGCCTTCTGGGATCGGGCTTATACCACAACCGCCACCACCTAGGAAACCACCGAATGTGGGTTCCGTTGGAATCATGCCTCTTATTGCCCTTGCGACTCTAGCTGTGGTTTGGTCCAAGTGTTGCTCAAAAGTTAAAGGTCCAAATTTTGGCATACGTGCTTGGTAATCAAATACTTCAACTGCTCGACAGGTGTCGTAGCCGAGGAGTTCCTCGAATGAGGTCCATGCTTTACCAGCTGCGTCAACCGCTTTGCTGTACATGCTAGATGCTGTACCAGCCGCTTTGCTGTACAAGCTAGAAGCTGCTTCGCCTGGGTTGTTGTAGGCGTATGTGACAGATTCGCTTGTGCTGTTGTACAAGCCGGAGACTGTATGACTTGTGCTGTTGTACAAGCCAGAAGCTGCTTCACCTGGGTTGTTGTAGGCGTATGTGACAGATTCGCTTGTGCTGTTGTACAAGCCGGAGACTGTCTCAGCTGCGCTGTTGTAATAAGGCGTAGCTGCTTCGAGGACTGGCCCGTAATAAGGCTGCGCTAACTCTTTAGCACCGTTAGTAAGAGGCGATACGTCGATCACGCCTGCGTAGATTAGGCTGCCTGTGATGACAGCGGCTGTACCGACGACAAGGCCTGCGACTTGCTTCTTAGACAGGTTGCTGAAAGTTTCTTTGGTAGAAGCTACTAGCTTCTCACACCCTGGCTTCACGGCCTTAACAGCTTCTGTTGCCTTTGTACTTAGTGTTTCCCAAGGGCTAACGGGTTTTATGATGGCTCCGGTATTTTCCATATTATATTATCTCCTATTTGAGATTGGTTTTTGATTTAAGTGAACATTATATTAGAATTTGAATTTAAATTCAAGATAAATGTTATGTTAAGTGCATGTATGGAATAAAAGCATTCCCACTTAACACACATGAGCGGCGAGACTGTCGCCCATGGCCATTCCTTGGGGGAAATAATCTTGCCAGCGTTGCGATACCAGTGCGCTGGTTTCTTCGTCACAGAGGACTTCAGGGGGATAGCTAGGTTTCATCCTGGCATCAATGAGGATGGGTCCTTGGTAGCAGAGGTGATGGCGGAACGTCTGAGATGTTTTCGCATGGATGTCGGCTGCGGGTTCGAAGCGTGTAAAGACAGTCCACAAGAAGGTGTCTGTTGACTTCGAGGCTTTAGCGATGTCGTCAACAAGGATGATGAGTGGCCACTTCGCAAAGGAGGGGTGGCTAAGCAAGCTCCCATAATCAGAAAACGCGACGAATGGCGGAGCTTCTAGCAGCAGGCAACCAGGGCTGAACACTTTGACCTGTGGGATAGCGGAGGGCGGGGGGCCGATATAGTTCTCTGGGAGGTCGCGGATCTTGTCGCCGATGCCTAACATCACGCCCCTAGAACCCTTGTTGAGCGATGGGCCGGTGTAGTCTAGAGTGTCTAGCGACAGATTGGCGAAGATAAACAGGTCTGTTTCGGGACGGAATCGCTCTAACACTATTGTGAGAACGCGCTTAAAGTCCTCCAGATCGACAGGCTGATCGGTGAGCAGCAGGAATTTGGTCAGGGCTAGCTGTCCTTCTCCTAAGATGCGGAAGGCAGATGCCATGCATTCGCGGTGGTAGCGTTCGCGCACCACAGCGGCGGAGAGGGAGTGGAAACCTGTTTCTCCATAGCTCCAGAGTGCTTTGACACCTGGCATGACGACGGGGAATAGCGGCGACAATAGCTTTTGGAGGTAGTTGCCTAGGTAGAAATCTTCCTGACGAGGCTTGCCCACCACAGTAGCCGGATAAATGGCGTCGCGGCGGTGGTAGACGGCCTCGCAGTCGAAGACGGGGAACTCGTGCTCCCAGCTATAGTAACCGTAGTGATCGCCGAAGGGGCCTTCTAGGCGCCTTTTGTGCGGTTGTGCTTTGCCGATCAGGGCGAATTCGGCTTCTGCGACAACCGGATAGTGATTGTGTGTTGTTTTGGCCAATCGCAGCTTTTCACCTTGCAGCAGCGAGCAGAAAAGCAGCTCAGGGACATTCTCTGGCAGAGGTGTGATCGCGCTCAGCATTAAGGCTGGGGGGCCGCCGATGAAGATGTTGACAGGCAGTGGCTGACCGGCAGTCTCGGCTTGGTGGTAGTGGAAGCCGCCTCCTTTGGCGATCTGAAAGTGTAAGCCGCAGGTGGCGGGATCGTAGCGTTGGATGCGGTACATGCCGAGGTTGGCCGGACCACCGCCAGGTGGCTCTGTGTAGACCAATGGCAAGGTGATGAAATGGCCACCATCCTTGGGCCAGCATTTGAGCAGGGGAATACGATCAAGCTGCGGGGTAGGCTGTCGCTCCTCCAGTACAGGAGCCTTAGAGGTCTGCTTAAAGCCTACTTTAAGGAGACGTTTTAGATGGCTTCTCTTATTCCATAGTGTTCCCAAAGAAGGGGGGAAGTCGCGAGTGGCCAGGTGGAGGATCTGTTCGATGGATTCTTCGGGTCGGTCTCGGAAAGCTAATGAGACGCGCGCCGGCGTGCCGAAGAGGTTGGTCACAACCGGAAAAGAGCTGCCCTTAACGTTGTGAAATAACAAAGCCGGACCATCGGCGGCGGCGATGCGGCGGTGGATCTCCGCTAGCTCTAAACGAGAATCTACAGGCGCGAAAATATCAACGATATCGCGCCTTTCGCGCAGAAGTTGAACAAACTGCCGCAAATGTGTAACAGGTGTTACTGCAGACAGAGAGCGCATCGCTTACCGCTTGTGATGTCCTAGTTGCCTAGACACTAGCGCACTGCGCATTGGCTTTGCGAATAAGCGGGCCGATGCCGACCTTATCGATTGTGCGTAAAGCGGCAATCGAGAGGCGTACACGGACGAAACGCTTCTCTTCAGGTACCCAAATTCTCTTCTTGGTGAGGTTGGGTTGGAAGCGGCGCTTGGTCTTTCCGGTGACTTTTAGACCGATACCCTTTTGCTTTTTGGCGATACCGCGTATCGCGTATTTGTAGCCTCGGGAAGGTCTCTTTCCTGTGATTTCACATACTTTTGACATGATGATGCGCTCCAATAGCTCTGATCGCCAAATGATAGAGGAGTGTAGCAAGGAAGTCGTTTATTAGGCAAGGTCTACTTTAGCGGGAGCCATTTATCGTTAACGTTGAAGCGCTTTGTCAGATGTTTGGTACGCTGCTCTTCGACAAGTTCTTCATCTTCTAGAGCACCAGCCTTCTTCTTCATCTCTTTTTTGATCGTATCGGCACGTGTGAGAATCATCTCAAGCACTTCCCAGTCGAACTCGGACAGCTCGCCAGGTCCTTCAAGCAGCCGTTTGACCTCTTTTTCACTTGTCTTGAGCTTACTGTAGATGCCTTTGTCTTGCTTAAGTAGCCATTTGAGGGTGAGCTTTAACGCGTGCTTTTTGCGGCGGTGTTCGGCATCCAGCTCAGGAGAAGGAGGCGTTGCTGGCGACTCGGCTTGTTGCTTGCGTGCTTTGGCCTCCTGGCGTAGCTTTTCGAGCTCTATCTTACGCAAACCTTCGGCAAGCGCTTCTTCCACCTTTGTAAAGTTGGTTTTGCTCATACAGCAACCTCGCATGGTTCTTTACTTTATTATACTAAAAAATTGTATTTGATTCGAGTTCGCATCTTTCGCTGAACGGAATTGCTAGTGCTGGACACGGACACTTCATGAAGGGCAAAATA
>CAMFKD010000192.1 GCA_945957095.1 uncultured Chlamydiae bacterium | reverse complement strand
CTCTCTGTGCGCTCTGTGTTCTCTGTGGTAAAAATTTTAGCAGGAATGTGGCTGCTCTTCCTCACTGGTCTCTGTGGCTCAGTGGTGAACAAATACCCTTTTTCTGCTCAGTTTTAGCTATCGGAAAGGGTAAAAGACTCTTGTTTAATGGCTTGTAAAAGAGCTTCCACGCGATCAGTACGTTCCCAAAGAAACTCTGGCTCATGCCGTCCAAAATGGCCACCATAGGCTGATTGTCGATAGATAGGCCGCTGAAGATCGAGCATTTCGATAATACCTCGAGGGGTCAAGTTAAACACTAGAGGGATGGCGCGGGCAAGCAGCTCTTCGCTAACAGAGCCAGTGCCAAACGTATCTACCTTAACAGAAACAGGCTGTGCGACACCAATCGCATAGGAAACCTGAACTTCACAACGACGCGCTAGCTGTGCTGCTACGATATTTTTAGCAACATAACGCGCTGCGTACGACGCTGACCGGTCCACTTTGGTAGGATCCTTACCTGAGAAGGCACCTCCTCCATGACGTCCCATACCACCATAGGTATCGACCATCAGCTTACGACCGGTCAAGCCGCAATCTGCCTCGGGTCCTCCTACGACAAAACGACCAGTCGGATTAATGTAGTAGATCGTGTTGTCGTCGAGCAGATGACTCGGGACTGCCTGTTTGATCATCTGAATCAGATCAGAGCGGATCTTGCCGTGTGTGACTTCTGGAATATGCATGGTTGAGATGACAACGGTGTGCACACGAACGGGGTTGTGATCGCGGTCATATTCGACTGTGACCTGGCTCTTGGCATCTGGTTGTAGCCAAGGCAATTCGCCACTTTCACGTAAACGCTTAAGCTCAGCAAGCAAGCGATGCGCCAGCATAATCGGCAGCGGCATCAGCTCCGCTGTGTCATCGCAAGCAAAGCCAAACATCAACCCTTGGTCACCAGCGCCCTGCTCTTTATACAAACCTTCGCCTTCATTCACCCCTAATGCGATATCAGCGGACTGACGGTTGATGCTGCTAATAATGCCACAAGAGCGCGCGTCAAAGCCCATGCGCGCATCGCAATAGCCGATCTCTTCTATCGTGCGACGCACGACATCGCGAATCTGAATCGTGGCATTAGTAGTGATCTCTCCAGCAAGCACAACCAAGCCCGAACTAACAAGTGTCTCACAAGCAACGCGCGATTGCGGGTCTTGAGCCAAACAGGCGTCTAAGACAGCATCAGAGATCTGATCGGCTACTTTGTCGGGGTGCCCAATTGAAACAGACTCAGAAGTGAAAAGATAGTGCGCCATGGCTTTACCCTTATTTTTCAAATGTTGTAAGGTTATGAGGATAAAGGATAAACTAAATCTATGCTATTTTGCAAGCAACCGCTCCTTACTCTACTGTTATGGCTTCTGCCTATTGCTGGTAATTCCCAGGAAATCCTCCGAGAGGGGCCTAGCGCTGGACAAAGCCTCACACTAGCAGAGCTGACGAACAGCATCGGATCCCATCCAGAAACCCTAGAAGAGCATTGGCAACTTCATATCGGTCGGGAAGTATCTATCAGGGGCTTTCTTTACCAGACGGCAACTGGTAGCTGGATTCTTTCCAGTCGTCCGAACCTCAAGACCTGCTGCATCGGCAATCCCCTCAACGTCACCACACAGGTTGCTGTAGATGGCAAAGACCTTGTTGCCTCTCCCGATCGCGCTATTAGCGTACGAGGCACTTTCTACATAGAAGAACGTCACGACAACCATGGCGCGCTGACAGCCCTCTTCCACCTGCGTAAGGCGCAATTAGCGGACGAAGAGCAGTCAGGATCTTCTTCCTATCTGCTGTGGCTAACGGGTATCGCGGCAACAGGCATTAGTGTGGTTGCATTAAAGCATCGCTACAGACGTGATCGATAGTGGTGCCGAGTATGGTTTCGCCAATCCGGCGAAAGCCTTCGGGGTTGTCAGAAACAAAGTAGCGATAGCACCCTTGTCGGCGAGATGAGGCGATCAATCTCTCTTGCACCAGCAGATCATGGACGGCATGGGCACATGCTGCCGCTGCATCAACGATGGTGACATGCTGCCCAAGCTCCTCTTGCACATGGTCGCGTAATAAGGGGTAATGAGTACAGCCTAAGATGACCGTATCAACCTTGCTGCCCTTTAGTGGCGATAGGTACTCTTGCACAATCAAACGAGTGGCCTGGCGGTCTAGAAACCCCTCTTCCACTAACGACACAAAGAGTGGGCAGGCAACAGCATATACAGTAGCACTTGGCAATGCAGCAGCAATTGCCTGTTGATACGCATTCGAAGCTATCGTCCCACGCGTCCCTAAGACAGCGATATGTCCATTTTTTGTCGTCGCAACTGCCGTTGCCACCCCCGGGGAAATGACACCAACTACAGGAATAGGTAATGCTTGTTGCAAGGCCTGTAGCGCTACTGAAGATGAGGTGTTGCATGCCACCACCAACAGCTTGATCCCTTGTTCAACGAGATACTTCCCATTTTCCAAACTAAAGCGAATAATGGTGTCTTTCCCTTTATTGCCGTACGGCAACCGAGCCGTGTCACCAAGGTAGAACACTTCTTCATGAGGCAACACCTTCATGACCTGAGCCACCACAGTGAGACCACCTACACCCGAATCAAAGATACCGATCGGCAGGTCTTTATTGGACATTAGCGGGAATGGCTGATTGGACATCTGGGGGTGGGATTTTAAGCTTTTGTCCTGTGATGATGCGGTCACCGGTCAGGTTGTTAGCTTCTTTGATTTTTTTGATTGTCGTATGATGCTTCTTAGCGATGGTGCCCAGGCTGTCACCGTCAGCAACACGATAAAGAATAGACTCCGAAGCATCAGCTGTCACTGACGACTTATCCCCCCCTGTCGGATGCAGCACATCAACCAGAGAACGCACGGCTGTTTCTAGCGTGGCGAGATTCTTATTTTGCTGCTGCAAAGCCACTTCTAACGCCTGCAAGCGATTGTGGTAAGAGGCGAGGTGCTCATTGACCGTTGACGCATAGGCTTGCAATTGTTCGATGTCATGCCGAAGCCGTCCGTGCCCACCTTCTACACTAGCCAGCTGTCCCGACACAGCCTCAGATTGACTTTTGAGCAGCTCGCGCGCCAACATCTGGAGACGTTCTGCCTCACGACGCACAGTATCGGTGATGTGTTCTTGGTCTTCTAGACGCCTTTTAAGAGCCTGTAATTCCACTTCATGGTTATCTACCTCATAGGACAGATTCAACACCATATCGCGCCACTGGATATTCTGCGGCTGCCCTTGGTAGCCAGCTGCCCAGAGGGATCCGCAACTCACTAACGATAAAAAAACAAGCAAACGACGCATGACAGACTGTCCTCAACATAGGATACCTGTTTTCTTCTATACCCAAACAGGCTCAGGGACGATATACCTTAAATTCTGCACGGCGGTTCTTCGCATGCGCTTCTTCATGGTCTTCCAAAACAAGAAGGTGCTCTTTACCGAAAGAAATCGTGAAGATGTGATCCTTGTCCACCCCTTCTTGAATCAACATATTGCGGACAATATTGGCGCGACGCGCTCCAAGAGCGAGGTTATAGGCTTCAGCACCTCGCCTATCGCAGTGTCCTTCAATAAAGACGTAAAGCTCGGGATGCGCTTTTAAATAGTTTGCAGCAGTACGCATGCGAGCGATGTTTTCTTCGCCCTTAACCTGGCTGCTATCGAAAGCAAAGTGCACGTTGCGGAACACTTTAGATAGCTCAGGATCGAGGCTAGGATCAATAAACGCTTCAAAGCTTGGTAAACGGCAACCAGGATCACCAGGCACCTCGCGCGGCTGAGGAAAGTCCACGGACTTCATGCTCATCCCATTTGGGGCAACATCATCTTGCAAAGGAATAAACTGCGCGTAAGGATCGTCGCCATCATCACAGATAGTATAAAACTCGTCTCGACAGCAACTCTGGCTACCGGAATCATTCCAGCCAATGAGAGCATCCACCCCTTTGCCAAAGTAACGACTTGCTGTCGTGGTATTCTCCCAGACGCTAGCCGAACGACAACAGCCCACTAATGCCATCGACAGAACAAAACAATGGAACCATGCAAAAGGCTTGGAATGCGTCATAGGAATGCCTCAAAGTTGATAAGTTGTCGTCATCCACCATCGCTGGAAGCGGGCATGCTAACACACCAACCACAAATGAAGCAAGCCTCAGATCAAGTCCGTGTGCGTGCCCGAAGTCGATCAATCAGCCTTGTTGCGTAACAACGCTAAAAACTACCCTCATGAACCTATCGAGTACATGTTCACCCAATGGGGAGGGTTACACAGAGGAGACAGAGTCGCAGAGGACACAGAGGGAAAGGAAAGCCGTTGCCGTTTGTGTAACCCTCCCCTCATTCCTTAAGTTGACAGCACTGGGTGAACATGCAATGCTGTCAACTTAAGGAAATGACAGCATTGGGTGGACGTGTAGTGGTGTCAACTTAGCGTAAATCATTGGTCAACAGGTTCTGTAGAGTATTTTAGCCTTTTCTGCCCTTTCTCCAGAGAATGATGGTAATGATACAACGATATAAATGATATTTTTTATCATTCCCATCATTCTATCATTTAAATCATGGTTTTTCCCCTCGATTCACATGCTGCAATCGGCCTTGTTGCATAATTAACCACAGAGTGCACAGAGAACACAGAGAGGGAAATG
>CAMFKD010000191.1 GCA_945957095.1 uncultured Chlamydiae bacterium | reverse complement strand
CATCACTTCAGCATAATCGAGGATTGCCTCGATCTCCTGTCTGGAGAAGGAGCTCATCGACAAAATATCGGCTCCACTGAACCGTTCTAGCAGACCATTCGGCCGTGTCTCTACTGCCATACTATGACACCTTACCTTTATGCAGCAATTGCCGGAAAATCTCCCAGAGGGGCCGGTTGTGGGCAAGCCATCTGTCAGCCCTCGCTCGGCCCCTCTGGGGGATTTTCCGGCAATTGCTGCCCTTTATGTGCGATATTGCCCATTTCTGCTTTTTTTTGTACATCGGCGCCATACTGTTGCCAAGCTTTAATCGGTAAGGTACTGAGATCGAGGTCAGACAGACAGTGTAAGAGCACTAGCGCGATCTGCAAGTTGGTGATTAATGGGATGTTATGATCAACGGCCAGCCGTCTGATCAGATAACCATCCGTACGTACATCCCCTGTAGGCCGATTGGGAATGTTGATAATGAGGTCAACTCCCCTGCTTGCAATCAATGTGCTAGTATTCGGTGCCAGCAACTCGCTCGCTTTGTACAGAAAACGTGAGGCGACACCACGCCGCGCTAAGAATTCGTGCGTACCTTCTGTCGCAAACAGCTGCCAGCCATCGCTTTCGAGTCGTTGTAGCAAGGGCAGGAGTTTTCCTTTTTTGTCACCGCCGATGCTGACCAGCAGGCGCTTACCATTTAGCCTTTGTCCTGTCGCTAACCAAGCTCGGAAAAATGCTTCGTATAAGGTGTCTCCTAGGCAGGCGACTTCGCCAGTGGAGGCCATCTCCACCTGCGCTACAGGGTTGGCACCTTTAAGGCGATGGTACGAAAACTGTGGTGCTTTGACGCCCACCCAATCCAACTCCAACGTCTCATAGGTTGCGACTGTTGGCTCCCCCATCAAGGCATCCATGGCAATATCGATGAAGGAATGGCGCGTTACCTTGCTGACAAATGGAAACGAACGGGAAGCGCGGACATTGCATTCAATGACTTTGAGGGCGTTGTCTTTAGCGATAAATTGAATGTTGAAGGGGCCTGTGATTTGTAGTGCCTGAACGATCTGAGATGTCAAGCGCTTGGTCTGCCGGATCGTCTCGAGGTATAACCTTTGTGGCGGGATGACGACCGTGGCATCGCCTGAGTGCACACCAGCGTTTTCGATATGTTCTGTAACGGCTTGGATGAGGACCGAGCCACGGTGGGCGACGCCATCCACTTCTAACTCTTTAGCGTCTTCGATATAGCGCGACATGACGACGGGATGACCGCGCGATACAAGCGCAGCTTCGGTGAGGTAGCGCTCTAACTCAGGTTCGCCATACACCACATTCATCGCTGCGCCACTCAGGACGTAGGAAGGTCTGACGAGAATCGGGTAGCCGACGCGGCGCCCGAAATCACACGCTTGCTGCAGTGACTTGACCTCTTCCCAATCGGGTTGATCGATGTTGAGGTTGGCTAACAGAGATGAGAACCTTTGCCTATTTTCTGCCAAGTCAATGCTCTCCGCCGTCGTTCCCAGGAGCGGGTAGCCGCTATGCGCCAATGGAATGGCGAGATTATTGGCAGTTTGGCCACCAACGCTGACGACGATACCTTTGGGGTGCTCAAAGTCTGCGATGTCGCTGACCCTCTCAAGGGTTAACTCTTCAAAATAGAGACGATCCGATTCGTCGAAGTCGGTGGAGACCGTCTCAGGGTTGGAGTTGATCATCACTGTTTCCTCTCCGCGGCGTCGCAAACTGCGCAGGCTGTTGACAGCGCACCAGTCGAACTCTACCGAACTCCCGATGCTATAGGGACCCGATCCCAGTACGATAACCGGTGGCTGTTCCGAAGGGGGCACGTCGTGGCAGGTACCATGGTAGGTGGCATAGAGATAATTGGTATCGGAAGCAAACTCCCCTGCTAGCGTGTCGATTTGCTTGAAGACTGGGACGATGCCATGCTGTAGACGTTGCTGACGGATAGCTGTTTCGGTGGAGTCCTTAAAGCGCGCTAGGGTGGCGTCAGAAAAGCCAAAGCGTTTGGCTGAGAGCAGCAGCTCCGGGGTTAATGTATGCTCTGACAGCATCTGCTCTAATTGGGCTATCGTGGCGATGTGGTGAAGAAACCAGGGGTCGATGTGGGAGAGCTCATGTGCTCGTGTGACTGAGCCTCCCTGGCAAAAGTAGCGATAAAGGGCGAAGAGACGCCGATCTGTCGCCACGGCGATTTCAACTTCCAAATCTGGAATCTCGTGAGAATAGTCGCTAAGGCCTTTAGCGCCGATATTGAGCATGCGTACGGCCTTTTGGATGGCTTCTGGAAAGGATCGACCGATGGCCATCACCTCTCCGACGCTCTTCATTTCTGATCCAATGCGGCGGTCAGCGCTCTTGAATTTGTGGCTATCCCACCTCGGCATCTTAACGACAATATAGTCTAAGGCCGGTTCAAAGAAGGCTGACGTCTGCTTCGTGACGTGGTTGCGCAGCTCATGCAGCCGATATCCTAGCGACAGCTTGGCAGCGACAAAAGCGAGAGGATAGCCTGTGGCTTTAGACGCTAGGGCACTAGAGCGCGATAGGCGTGCATTGACCTCGATGACGCGGTAATCGCTGTTGGTCGGATGCAGGGCATACTGGATGTTGCATTCACCCACGATGCCTAAGTGGTTGACGGTCTTAAGAGCCACCTCACGCAGATGGTGGTACTCCCGATTTGTCAACGTTTGCGATGGTGCGACGACGATGCTCTCGCCGGTGTGAATCCCCATCGGGTCAAGGTTCTCCATATTGCAGACAGCAATGGTGTTGCCATCGCAGTCGCGGACAACCTCATACTCGACCTCTTTCCACCCTTCAAGATACTCCTCGATCAAGATATGAGGGACATGGCTTAAAGCTTCCCCCACGCGGTGACGCAGCTGACGTTCGTCGGCAATTTTGCCAGATCCCAAACCGCCTAGAGAATAGCCTGAGCGCATCATAACGGGATAACCAAGTTGGCGTGCTGCCGCCACGGCTTCCTCAATGGTGTGGATCACATGGCTAGGGCAGGTCTTGACTTGGATAGCGTCTAAGGCATCTTTGAACAGCTGGCGGTCTTCTGTTGTCTTGATGGCGGATACCTGAGTTCCAAGAACTTCGACGCTGTAACGTTTGAGGATACCGGTGCTGTCGAGAGCTACACCAAGGTTGAGGGCTGTCTGTCCTCCAAAGCCCAGCAGGATACCGTCAGGGCGCTCCACCTCGATGATACGTGCTACTGTTTCGACATTCAGCGGTTGCAGATACACCTTATCGGCGAGGGCATCATCTGTCTGCACCGTCGCAATGTTCGGATTGATAAGGATTGTCTTGATGCCCTCCTCTTTGAGGGCCTTGATGGCTTGTGAACCGGAGTAATCAAACTCCCCTGCCTGTCCAATACAAAGACCTCCAGAACCTAGGATTAAGACAGTATGAGGGCGGCATCGTTGTGGTGTCATAGACTCGCATAAAAGTGTTCAAAGAACCATTGGGTGTCCGTCGGCCCTGGGGCTGCCTCTGGATGGAATTGCACCGCCTGATAGGGGTGCTGGCGATGGCCTATGCCTTCCACAGTGCCATCATTAAGGTTGCGGAAGGTCACCATCCAATCCTCTGGCAACGTAGCTGCATCGATTGCATAGCCATGGTTTTGGCTAGTGATGTAACAACGCGAATTTCGCGTATCTTGGCAGGGCTGGTTGTGACCGCGGTGGCCATAGCGCAGCTTATAGGTGTTAGCACCAGCAGCTAAGGCCATCAGCTGAGCTCCAAGACAGATGCCGAAGATAGGTTTACCCCGCTTCAAAGCTTGCTGCAGGACAGCAATGGTCACTTCGCAATGCTGCGGATCGCCAGGGCCATTGGAGAGAAAGACGCCGTCGTAGTCTTCTCCGCTATAGTCGTAATCGTATGGCACCTGGATCACTTCGAGAGGATAACGCAGCAGAGAACGCAAGATGTTAGCCTTCATACCGCAGTCAACCATCACGACGCGTTTGATTCCAGCGCCATGCTTCCTAACTATTTTGGTGGAGACATCGCTTACCACACTATTGTGGGCAGGATGCTGGATAGGGGTTGGAGTATCAGCGATGACGCCTTGCTTGACGCCAGACTCGCGCAATAGCTTTGTTAGGCGACGCGTATCGATTCCGACTAGAAGTGGGACACCTTGCTGCTCTAGCCAGTCAGCCAACGACAGCTGACCATCGGCAGAACTCCAGTGTATGCATGCTTCGCTGACGACAACACCTGAGGCATGAACCTGATTTGATTCCCATCTGCTGCTATCTGCAACACCATAGTTGCCGACTAAGGGATATGTGAAGACGACGATCTGGCCGCGGTAGGAAGGATCGGTAAGCGTTTCGTAGTAGCCGGCCATGCCAGTTGTGAAAACGACCTCGCCAGTGCCTTTCACAGGCCCTGCCGCGAGTTTGCCAGAGAACGCGGTGCCATCTTCCAAGAACAGGGTTCCCGTCTTCATCACGCCTACGCAACCTTGTCAAGCGCGACACTATTAGATATTTGTATGTTTTTTTGCAAGATTTGAGTGATAAAAATGGTAAAAAATTAACCACTAATAATTAAAAATTTATTACCGCAGAGCGCACAGAGAACACAGAGGAAAGACAGGGAAATGAGAGATCTTTTTTTCGATTTTTACGAAGGTATTGTGTTTGTTTTTTTCATTTCCCTCTCTGTG
>CAMFKD010000190.1 GCA_945957095.1 uncultured Chlamydiae bacterium | reverse complement strand
CGCTTATTGAGAAGTTGAGACCCGAAATTCCGACAGTGACTTATCAGCAGGCCTTCGAATTGGTGAGAGCTCTTGGCCAGTTCGGTTTCAGAAGTCCAATAATCGAAGGTGTGATGCGTGCCTTAGTCGATCGAATAACTAGCCGCGGGGGGGGCACTTTGAGTCAGGAGCAACTAGTAGACTGTATTGAAGCCTTAGGGCAATTTGACAAGCGAAACGGACCGATATGGGCTGGGGACGACTCGATAGAAAAGATGGCCGTGGCACTGACTAAAGAGGTTGTGAAATTACAGGATTTTTCACAATCTCCAGACTTGGTTTTAAGGTGTATTAAGGCTGTTAGTAAGTTCAATTTCCTTTGGACGGGTCTTGATGCGCGTAAATCGGTTAATACTCTAAGGGGATTTCTGGAGATTCACGCCGAGACAATGCCTCTTAATATGGTCATCGATGCAATTGGTACCCTTACACATCCAGGAGGTCCTTCGATGGGTGTGGTACATCCTCTGTGGACAGACTGGATGCAACTTGATAATGATCTGTTATTGGCAATGATACCGCTATTGCGGCGTTTGATATCCCTCGACCTGTCTGCAATGACGGCGTCCGAGGTTTCCATGTGTATTAATCGGCTTTCCCTGTTTCATCACAAAGTGGTTGAGGATGCGATGAAAGTCTTGGCGCAACGTTTGGACGCCTGCGTGGAAGAGATGACTGCTACTGATATCTGGAAATGTGTCTTGGGATTCGGTCAATCTAGATATAGAGGTCCATTATTTGTAGCTATAATGGAACGTATAGCGTCTCGGCTAGTTGGGTTAGTGGATGAATTTGACCTTGACAAGTTAGGCTACTGTATTAGCGGATTTGGTCAATTTGATGTGAGTTGTCTGTCGATAAATGCTGCTATAGAACGTCTATCGGAACGCTTAGCAGGTTGGGATTTGATGCCGAATGCTGCATTAGAATGGTCTATCGTTTGGAGTGTTTATGGACTCGGTAAGTTTGGTCTAAGGAGTCGTGCCACAGAAGCTGCAATGACGCGCCTAATGACATATTTGAGCGAAAAATGCTCGTTGCCTAGTTCCGAACAAATTTCTTTGGATAAGCTTATTCAGTTGGTAATTGGACTGAGTCAATTTGGCTTAAAAAACGAGGTAACATTGAATGCAATGACAGGTCTTGCGCGTCAACTTTACCCCATGATTGATAACCTTAATATGGGAGCTGGCAAGGTGGCTTTGTTGACTTCCAGTCTTGGTCAATTTACCTACAGAAATAGTGACACAGAAAGGGCGATGACTAAATTGGCCGAGGTTGTAAACGATTTCTTCGGATGCATGTCTCTTGGTCAGCAAGTTGCTTGCATTTCCGGCATTGGTCAGTTTGGTTTTAGAAGCGCGTCGACTGAACTGGCTATGAGGCGCTTGGCGTTATCCGTCGAGCACCACGCAGAGAATATAACCCCTAAACAGTTTTTTGATTGTGTGTCGGGGTTTAGTCGATTCGGTTTTAAGGACCATTGCAACATACGAGCTGCGATGACCTCTCTGGTAGATCGTGTGCCAAGTTTACGTCTTGAAGAGCTATCCAATGATCAAATCACTAGATGTATTAATGGGCTTCGTCAGTTTGGTTTTCAGAATGAAGCGTTGGATGCTGCAGTGGATAGGCTAACCGCAGAGATTGCTAGTAGGCAGAGCCCGGTACAGAGCAGTTGCAGCAGTTCGTCTAGCGGTACAGGTATAACTGCCGCGTTTCAGGATGCATCTACAGACGAGGAGACAACCGTGCTTGGGCGTTCTTCGCGAAAGCAAATTAGTCGCGGTCCTGATGACCCTGATGGTCCACAGATTAAAAAAGAACGCGGAGACTAAGATTATTTCATTGAGGTGGTTTTGGGATCGAGAAGAACGCTTTTATCTGGCGTTGTTGCACAATTGCCCTGATGTGAAGATGGGAGAGTGCGTGTAAATAAAAAATGCATGAGATAGTCTGTTTTGTCAACGACGACACAACAGGGCCATCTCATGCAAACTCAACGCTATCGCATTCGAATCTGTTCCGAAATGTGGCTACTAAATTTCTCTGTCACCTTGACGTCAAGGTGCGTATAGCGTTGTAACATGCCGAGAGTAAGATGTCCCATCGCTGTCGCTAGCTCCAGGTTAGAGGTGCCTTGGCGTGCCGCCAACGTAGCAAAATTGTGCCGCATGTCGTGCGGACGCAGGTTGGTGATACCGGTTTGTTCTAGAACCTTCTTCCAAGCCTTCTTCAGGTCTGTCTGCCCAAATGCTGTTTTGCTAGCGAACACGAGTGGTTTACGTGGATCACGCGTCACTTCAAGTCTTCGCAATTCCTCAATTACGGCTTCGGTCAGGACTATGCTGCGGGGACGCCCACTCTTTGTTTCTTTGAGGTAGGCGAGGCGGTTGTCCAGATCCACGTGTTTCCACTCAAGCCCTAGGATCTCTCCTTGGCGCGCTCCGGTTGTGAGGGACAGGAGAACGACACTATATAGGTAAGGGGAGTGACTCTCTCGGCAGGCTGAAAGTAGGCGAGTGATCTCCTCGTCTGAGAGTATTCGGTCACGGCCAGCGGGCTCTTTGAGCTTCACTAGATTGAAGCAGGGATTGTCGGCTATCCATCACAGCTCACGGGTGGCATAGGTAAGGATGGCGGAGAGAGGCTAGATAGCGGTTGACGGTTGCAGGGCTTCTGACCTTTCCTTTGTTGGTGGGGGAGTCTTGGAGCAAGCGCCTCTCTTTGCCTATCAGCTCAGAGGTGAGGTGGATCATTGCATACGACTTAAAACGTCCCTTCCAGTAGTTGAGGTGACGCAGGGCGTCTTCGGAAGATTTTATGTGTTCTAGAGCCCCACTGTTGATGTAGCGCTCCAAAAGGTCAGCGAAGGTGTATTGCGTCTTGTGCTGCTCAAACTTGATCTGGCGCTCAATGTCCCCCGCGACCAGTCCTCAGCTTCTTGCTTGCGGTCGAAATGATTGCAGACGGTGGGGTAGCCCTTAATGCGGACGACTGCTCGCCAGTGGCTGGTGCCGTTCTTGTTCTTGTGTTTTGTGATGGATGCCATTGCTCAAACCTTGTGTTGGTTGGTTCGAGCGGTTGGATGTTGTGCTGGTAAAGATTGTTCTTCGTTGCACCGCCATTGCACCGCGTTTATCGAAATTAACTTATTAGTTGGTAGCTAATCAAGCTAAATCGTGCTGACAGATGCGTGTGAAAGAGTGGGGCAAGCTGGACTTGAACCAGCGACCAGCGGGTTATGAGTCCGCAGCACCCGCGCCACTTCCCAGCAGCTAACTCCCCAAAATCATAGCGGAAAGCCAGCCTTTCCATCTACTGCGAACTGTCGCGATTAGTTGTCCTTTTTTGTAGGCCAGTGGTCCACAAATGGTCCACGGAAATTGTCGTAGCGTGATACGACTTTTGAACTGTTCGGAGATCCCGAATGGTTCAGGCTGTTCTAAGTCATTAAAAATAAGATCTATAATAGATTTTTGAGAGAAGAGGTAGCTTTTTAGTCTCAACTGTTCAATATTTCTGTCTGTTCAATATATATTGAACAGTGTAATATAATGAACAGAAGGAGATCTCAATGAAAGGTCGTTTCCTAGTAAGTTCCAATGAAGATCCAGCAGAAGGGAATGTCTATGCAGACAAGTCTTCTCTCGTGCTTGATTGGCTGCTTCGAGAAGGGCTTTCCAAAGAAAGCTTTTCGTTGAGGGAAGTTGCTAAAGAGGCAGGGGTAAGTCTTGGTTTAGTGCAGCGTGTTTTTAATATTCTGGTACTGAAAGGGCTTCTGCAAGTTGAAGGCGTAAGAACTGCCAAGAGATTTTTCTTTAACAAACCAAAAGAGCTTCTAGAAAGCTGGTTAGAGCACTATAACATCGTGAAAAAATGCAAAATCAGAACGTATCGTTCCGCTCTTTCTGGAAAGTCAGAATGGTTCAAGGCTTTAAAGAAATCAGGACTCGAGCAAAACGTAATCTTGGCCCTTCATTCAGCAGCCGAAGCATTTGAGCTTAAAAATACCAACCTGGAAGGACTAGAATTGTATGTTCTTGCCCCTTCTACTAGAGCTAAGCTAGAAAGCGCTCTGCAATTGGAACCGCAAGAAAGAGGATATGAAGTCTTGTTGATCGAGCCTTACTACAAAATGCTTCTCAAGCAAAATAAGAAGGATGGTAAAGAAATTGGCATTTGCCCGCTGCTCCTCGCCTTTTTAGATCTTTATCATTTTCCTCTGCGAGGACAAGAACAAGCAGAATTTATAGCTCAGCGAGCACCTGAATTGAAACGCATCTACAAAAGCCTTAAGAACAAATGAAACAAATTCAAGAAGACAAGATCATTTCAGAATTTTTAAAATCACTGGGACCATGGCGAGAGTTCGTTGTTATCGGAGGTGGTTTTGCTCTTTTCATTTACAAGCTTTACCTCGCCGATCCCAAGCTCGAGAATCTCCCTGTTGGAACGCGTGATATTGATTCGTTGATTCCCAGAAAAGTTCCTGAGATCTCTAAAAAGAACATCGCCAGATATCTCAATGAAGCAGGGTTTATTCATGTCTTCAAAGATGTCGATATTCCCGCAACCGAAAGTTTTGTGAAAGAGATCGATGGCGTAGAGGTAGAGATTGAGTTTTTAACCGACTCGGCTACCCGAGAGGATAAGAATAAAAATGTCGTGATTGCAGGCATTGTTG
>CAMFKD010000189.1 GCA_945957095.1 uncultured Chlamydiae bacterium | reverse complement strand
AGCTTGGAGTGGTACATCACCTGTATGGGGGCTGTACAGGCAGGATGTTGTGTTGTTCCCATCGATGTTCAGCTTGATGCTGCTAGTCTAGAACATATCCTGAATGATAGCGGTATCGACATTCTTTTTACGACAGACAGCCTCAGCAAAAAGCTCTCTGCCTATAAGGGAACCACCTACTGTTTTGATGTTGCCGACAAAGACAAGCGTTGTTGGCGCCCTCTCATGGATGCTTCCACTGATGTGGCGTTACCGCATATTCACGAAGATACCTTAGCATTTCTGATTTACACTTCTGGAACGACAGGACGTCCCAAAGGGGTACCTTTAGAGCATGGTAAAATTGCCCATTCGTTGAATGCTCTCTACGCCATGGAGATTGTCAAGCCCGATGACATCGTCCTGCTTCCGCTCCCTATGCACCACGTTTACCCGATCATCATTGGCATCTATTATGCCTTGTCAATGGGGCTTGAAGTGATTTTGCCTTCGGAAGTGACAGGACCGGCACTCACTAGAGCTATCAAAGAAGCCAATGTCACCGTCATCATGGGAGTGCCGAGGCTGTATAGCGCCATGTTTCACGGGATTGTCAGTCGTGCTAAGGCTTCTGGATGGTTGCGGTATCTACTGTTTCAGGGCTTGCTTAAGACGTGTATCTTTGCTAGAAAGTACCTCGGTTTGCGTTTAGGCAAGGTACTGCTGAAACCTATCCACACGTCGTTAGGAGACAAGATCCGCATTGCAGCTTCAGCAGGCTCTAAGCTAGATGAGGATTTAGCTTGGTTCTTGGAAGGGCTAGGATGGCATGTGGCCATCGGTTATGGGCTTACTGAAACGGCACCGATTCTCTCTTTCACATTGCCTGGAGATGGCCATGTCGATGGTGTTGGTCAACCGATCCCTAGTGTAGAGATCCGTATTGACACTTCTCTCAACCTCGGTGAAGGGCGTGGCTTGCCTGCAGACGTTGGCCCTTGTGGCGAGGTCATCGCTAAGGGCCCTAACATCTTCAATGGCTACTGGAATCTGCCGGAGAAAAACACTGAAATCTTCACTGAAGATGGCTGGTTCCGCACTGGTGACCTGGGTTATCTCGATAAACAAGGCTACTTGCATATCCTCGGCCGTGCCTCTACGTTAATTGTCGCTCCAGGCGGTGAAAAGATACAGCCGGAAGATGTCGAAGTGATTTACCAACTTCACCCCTACATTAGTGAAATCGGGATTTTCCAACGCAGCCATCAGCTTGTGGCTATCGTAGTGCCTAACAAGGAGGCGATCCATGCGGCTGGACGTGTGGAGCTGGAATGGAGCATCCGCACCGCCTTAGCAGAGCAGTCCCGCCAGGTAGCCTCTTATCAACGTATCACTGACTTTGCCCTGACCCGCGAGCCTTTGCCGCGTACGCGTTTAGGAAAGCTACGTCGCCATCTGTTGTCAGCACTCTACGATACAGCTAAAGATGCCACCAGCGACAAGGGTGGCCCAGTTGCCATCGATAGCATGTCCAGCGATGATCAAGAGCTGCTGCAACAGAGTGCAGCGAAGAACATTTGGGACTGGCTGGCTGGCGCCTATCCTAACAAAGGCTTGACGCTGGACACTAGTCCCCAGCTAGATCTTGGTGTCGACTCATTAGAGTGGCTTAATGTCACGATGGAGGTCCGCCAAAGAACTGGCGTGGAGTTGCCTCAGGATGCTTATGGACGCATTGACACTGTTCGCGATCTGTTGAAAGAGGTGCTGCAATGCGAAGTGTCAGAAAACAACCAAACAGAGATACTGCCCTTTGAAGACCCAGAGAAGTTTCTCTCTGAACAACAACGTCGTTGGCTAGAGCCGATGGGTAGATGGGCTAGGCCTCTACGTCGGCTCTTAGAGGGATTCAATCGTCTCTTGGCCAAGCTATTCTTCCGCATTGACATCACCGGCATCGAAAATGTGCCTAAAAAAGGCCCTTATGTCATTTGTCCCAATCATATCAGCCATCTCGATCCTTTTGCTGTGGGGGCGGGACTTAGTCCTGAACAATTCGAAGATTTGTTCTGGGGAGGGTGGCAAGGTGTCGTTATGTTCAACTGGCTAAATAGAACGGTGTGTCGCCTAAGCCAAACGATCCCGATCGATCCACATAACGCCGCTGTCTCGAGTCTAGCCGTTGGTGCTGCTGTATTAAAACGACAACATGGCTTAGTGTGGTTTCCAGAGGGGCGTCGCTCCCCTGAAGGCGTATTGCAGGCATTCCGTCCGGGGATTGGACTGCTGCTGGAGCACTTTCAGGTGCCGGTAGTGCCGGTCTTTATTTCAGGAACCTTCGAGGCAATGCCAACAGGGCGTTATTTCCCTCGGCCTGGCAAGGTCTCAGTCCGCTTTGGGAAGGCCATGATGCCACAGGAACTAGCGGATAAAGGACAGGGGAACAATCTGCACGAAAAGATCACTAATGGATTGTATGAGACGATCAAAGAGCTGGGGGAAGTGAGTGAACAAAAAGGATAACCCTCGGCCTTTGCGTGCATTGATCAGCTGGGCATTTTTCGACTGGGCCAATAGCGCCTATGCTAGTGTTATCCAAACCTTTGTCTTTGCTTCTTATTTTACCCGTGAAGTAGCTGTTAACGAAACGGTAGGGACTGCGGAGTGGGGTGCAGCTATCAGCACCGCTGGGCTATGTGTAGCGATCGGCAGCCCTATCTTAGGTGCTATCGCTGATGAAGCCGGCCATCGCAAACGGTGGCTGAGTTTGTTCGTATTGGTGTGTTTCCTTTCCACAGCCTTATTATGGTTTATCAAGCCCTCTCCGGAATATGTGTGGCCGGCAGTTATTCTTGTGGCTTTAGGGACCATAGCTTCTGAGTTCACCTTCGTTTTTTACAGTTCGATGTTGCCATCGCTAGCACCACCCAGTCAGATAGGCCGTTGGTCCGGCTGGGGTTGGGGCATGGGATATGCAGGCGGCACCCTAGCGTTGACGCTATCGTTAGTTTTCTTCATCTATAATGGCGGTATCTTTTTTACCGGGAATGATGTCGCTGAACTGCACATTCGTGCTTGCTTTGTTCTGGTTGCTATCTGGCTAGTTGTCTTTTCCCTCCCCTTCTTCCTGTTCACGCCTGAGATACCGATGCCACATAAACCAATGATGCGCGCGGTGCGCGATGGCTTAAACCAGTTGATGACGACTTTCAGACATATCCGAAGCTATAGCCAGATTGCCCGTTTTCTCATTGCCTATATCTTCTACATTGAAGGGTTGACTACCCTCTTTGCTTTTGGTGGAGTCTATGCAGCTAATATGTTTCAGATGAGCAACCAAGATGTGCTCATCTTTGGTATCTGCCTCAATGTCGTTGGTGGCATCGGCGCTGCCCTCTTTGCCTTTATCGACGATAGGATCGGTGGTAAGAAAACAATTCTCATCTCTATTACGGGTCTCATCATCACAGCTGCCCTTGCCCTTTCCGCCCATGTGCCAACGTTCTTCTGGATCTTCGGACTTATGATGGGCATCTGGGTCGGCCCTATTCAGGCTTCGACACGCTCCTTTATGTCGAGGATCGCCCCACCTGATATGCGCACTCAGATGTTTGGCTTCCTCGCTCTTAGCGGCAAAGCCACAGCCTTCATGGGCCCTGCACTAGTCAGCTGGGCCACCTATGCCAGTGGAAACCAAAGAATTGGGATGTCTCCCATCATCATTCTACTCGCGATCGGAGGCATTGCATTACTCTCGGTCCCTAGAGATCAGGTCAAAGCTAACAACCATAACGACGACGCTCCTGACGATTCGAAACAGAGCGATCAGCTCTCGAGAACGATACCTTAGAAATCCCAGGTTGTGGTAACCTGGTGCCTTTCTTTTTCACTCTTTAACCTTATCGTGTTTCATGGACGAATGGCGCCTGCTCCTCTATTATCCGTTAGGCATATTGCCTACGCTATTTTTTTCTCTGCGTTTCCTGCTGCAGTGGTTGCAGAGTGAAAAAGCTCACGAATCAGTCGTTTTCCCCCTCTTCTGGCGCTTATCGCTAGTTGGCAACTTACTCGCCCTGTCACACTACTTCATCCAGCTCCAGTTTCCTTTTGTTCTCGTCCAAGCGGTCAATGCGGTCATCTCATGGCGCAATCTAGACCTCATGCGACCATCCGGCCCTTCCCTCCCAACCCGCAAGGTTGTCATCGGGCTGTGCATCGTGATCACGGTTCTATTTGCTGCTTTCTTCCTGCAAGGAATGCTCATCGGTGGTGACATTGAGTGGACGCACACACCTGCTAAATTGGCAGGTGTCACCCCAGCTCCCCTAGCCTGGCATGTCATGGGTGCTATCGGAGCCTGCCTCTTTGCCAGCCGCTTCTGGGTTCAGTGGTACCAAGCTGAGGTGCGCCAACAAAGCAGGCTAACGGCTACCTTCTGGTGGCTTAGCATGGTGGGTAATATCCTATCCCTCGCCTACTTCGGCCGTATCGGTGATACCGTGAGTATCATTAATAATGCGTTCTGTACGGTCCCCGCACTTCGCAACCTGATGCTCCTGAAAGCAAAGTAATGGACAGCATGGACCTAATAGACGAAATGGACCCAATGAGGTAATTGCAGAAGTCCATAACGTCCATTTCGTCTATTAGGTCCATTAAGTCCATCGTCCATTGAACATATACGCGTGCAATCTCTCAGCAATTCCCGCTGGATCTTATTTAGTTAAAAATAAGAGGGTTAAAATGTGTT
>CAMFKD010000188.1 GCA_945957095.1 uncultured Chlamydiae bacterium | reverse complement strand
GTCCACCAGCACCAGGCGGTAGTTGCCGCGTCCAACGTCACCAGTGTTTGCAGCCTCTGTCCGTGCCATCTCTTGTAGCATCACGAGCGCGATACCGCGTCCCATCTTGCCTGCGGCACCGATGACGGCTACCCGCTGTAATAGAGTGTCTAACATCCGTTCACTCCCTGAAATTGTGGTAACCGCTTTTCTAAGAATGCCGTCATGCCTTCCCGTCTGTCAGCTGTCTTAAAGCACTCGGCAAAAGCGCTCTGTTCCTCATGAAGGGCATCTGTTAGCGATAGATCATAGCCATTGTCGATGACTTTTTTGGCGCGTTGGATACTGCAAGCGGAGTTCTTGACGATTTGGGCTGCGGTAGCTCGGCACGTATCCAAAAGGGTATCGGGTTCGCATACATGGTTGGCAAGGCCAATAGCTTTAGCTTCTTCGGCGTTTACCTTACGGCCGGTGAAGATTAGTTCCTTAGCCATTCGAGTTCCTACAGCGCGTGTCAGACGTTGCGTTCCACCAAAGCCTGGGATAACTCCTAAGGAGACCTCCGGCAACCCCATTAAAGCATTCGTTGAAGCGTAGATGAAGTCACAGGCTAGAGCGATTTCTAGACCTCCTCCCAGTGCGAAGCCATTGACAGCGGCGATGGTGACATAGGGAGACTGCTCTAGCATCAGCGTCACATGCTGTCCTAATGCGCAGAAATGGTGGCTATCTGTAGCGTTCATGGCGGCCATTTCGCGGATGTCTGCACCGGCGATGAAGGCTTTGTCGCCTGTACCAGTGATGATCAAGACACGGATGGGGTGCTTGTGGCTGAAGAAGTGGGAGAGTTCTTCCAACATTGCACTATTTAATGCATTGAGTGCTTGTGGTTTGTTGATACGTAGAAGGCCCACCGCACCTTCTGTCTCAAAGGTTATGTCTTCCATCGCCACCTCCTACTATTCGTATACAGGAGCTGTGTTGCAGTTTACAAGTCATGAAATGGCATCTGACGCAATCTTGTTCCATCATTCACCACAGAGCGCACAGAGAACACCGAGAGAGGATAGGAAAATATCGTGTTTATTTTTCCATTTCCCTCTCAGTGTGCTCTGTGTTCTCTGTGATAATAAATTCTTAAAATTTAGTGGTTAGTATTTAGCAAGGATTGCTGATTTTTTTGTCGTTCTGTCTTCTCAATTAATGAGTATTCTGTATAGTGGCCGCAAAACCAGCATGGATATATGACATTTTTTAGTCCAGGTAAGCGGTTACGACAGGCATTGCAGCAAGAAAAACCGCTTCAAATCGTCGGTTGTATCAACGCTTATGTTGCTTTGATGGCGCAGGAGGCCGGATTTCGTGCACTTTATCTTTCTGGCGCCGGCGTTGCTAACAGCTGCTATGGGTTGCCGGATCTTGGATTGACGAGCCTGGACAATGTATTACAAGAGGTGTGGCGTATCACCAGTGCTGTCGATTTACCACTTCTGGTTGATGCTGATACCGGATGGGGGAGCGAGCTGATGATTGCACGCACCGTGCGACAGATGATTAAAGCGGGTGCTGCTGGTATCCATATCGAAGACCAAGTGTCTGATAAACGCTGTGGTCATCGCCCCGGAAAAGGAGTCGTATCGCGCCACGAGGCTGTATCGCGCATCAGAGCTGCAGCAGAAGCCAAGAGCGACTCCGACTTTGTCATCATGGCGCGTACCGATGCTGTTGCTGTCGAAGGCTTAGAGAATGCTTTAGAGCGCGCAGCAGACATGGAGAAAGCTGGGGCTGACATGCTCTTTCCTGAAGCCCTAGTCACATTAGATCAATACGCCGCCTTTCGCGAGGCTGTCACCATTCCCATTCTCGCCAACATCACTGAGTTTGGAAAAACCCCTCTATTTACGATCGAAGAGTTACGGAGTGTCGGTGTTGACATCGTGCTCTATCCCTTGTCGGTGAATCGCGCCATGAACCATGCCGCAGAGGCCACATTGCGGGAGATACGCGACAAAGGAACACAACAGGGGATGCTCGGCGCCATGCAGACGCGTCAGAGGCTTTATGACGTATTGGATTATCATCAACAGGAACAGCAGTTAGATAAGGAGAAGCGGTCATGGTAGAGACAGCGACAAAAAAGAAAGTTGGCGGACTCGCAGGTATTGTGGCCGGTGACTCTGCGATCTGTGTCTGTGGAGCAGAGGATCAATCGTTGACGTATCGTGGTTATGGCATCGAAGATCTCGCCACCCACGCCTCTTTTGAGGAAGTTGCTTGGTTATTGCTACGCGGCGAGCTGCCCACCTCACATCAGCTAACTCAATATCGCGCGCGCTTAAAGACTTTGAGGGTTCTTCCAGATCCATTGAAACGCGTATTGGAGTTGATTCCACGCACAGCACATATGATGGATGTCTTGCGCACTGGCTGTTCCTTCTTAGGTAACATCGAGGCGCATCAAGAGAGAGATCCCTTTGTTTCTAGCGATCGTCTTCTCGCTAGCTTTGGATCCATGTTGCTCTATTGGCATCTTTTCCATAAAAAGGGACAGGCTCCCAATATGGATAGTGCGCAGGATACTGTAGCAGGCTACTTTTTGGAGATTCTGCATGGAAAAGCTCCTGACGACTTAGCGCGTCGTGCTTTAGATGTCTCGCTGATCCTCTACGCTGAGCATGAATTCAATGCGTCTACCTTTACAGCTCGGACAATTACCAGCACTCTAGCCGATTACTATTCTGCTGTCACAGGGGCTATTGGGGCATTGAGTGGTCCATTGCATGGTGGCGCTAACGAGAAGGCTCTCGAGCTTATCCAACGTTTTCCTAATCGTGAGGCCGCTGAAAAAGGTGTATTAGCAGCTTTAGCCAACAAAGAGCTCATCATGGGGTTTGGCCATCGTGTGTATACTACTAAAGACCCACGCTCGCCTATCAACAAGGTATGGGCGGAACGCCTAGCTAAAGCAACCAATGATAAGGTGGTGTTGCCTGTTGCTGAGTGTATTGAACAGGTCATGTGGCGGGAGAAAAAGCTCTTTCCAAACGCCGACTTCTATAGCGCCGCTCTCTATCACTTCCTGAGGATTCCGACACCCATGTTTACCCCGCTCTTTGTCATCGCGAGGATCAGTGGCTGGTCAGCGCATATTCAAGAGCAGCGTGAGCACAACAAGCTGATCCGTCCTGTCAGCCGTTATATTGGCCCTGACAGGCGCCCTTGGATTCCGATTGAAAGGAGGTAGTTGTTGTGCAGAGGCCATATGACCCCGTTGTTCAGACGATAGCGGATTATGTTTGCAATGTAACGATTGATAGTGCTGAAGCCTATTCTACAGCTCGACATTGCCTTGCTGATAGCCTTGGGTGTGCTCTGCTAGCTTTGAAGTTTCCGGCCTGTACCAAGCTGCTGGGACCTTTGGTTCCGGGTACTCTTGTCCCTGCAGGGGTTGCCGTACCTGGTACTGACTGGAAGCTCGATCCTATCCGCGCTGCCTTCAATATTGGGACCATGGTGCGTTGGCTTGATTACAATGACACCTGGTTAGCGGCTGAGTGGGGTCATCCCTCTGACAACCTCGGAGGGCTTCTCGCTGTTGCTGATTACCTTAGCCGTCGTGGCAACTCTATCACTGTTCATGACCTTCTCACAGCAATGATTAAAGCACACGAGATACAAGGTGTTTTGGCGTTGCAAAACAGCTTCAATCGTGTTGGTCTCGATCATGTCATTCTGGTACGCGTTGCCACCGCTGCAGTTGTCACACAGTTGCTAGGTGGGGATAGAGAACAGGTGCTGGCTGCCATCTCTAACGCTTGGGTGGATGGGGGGGCTCTACGCTGCTATCGCCACTATCCTAACACAGGTTCTCGCAAATCATGGGCTGCCGGAGATGCCACCAGTCGAGGTGTCCAGCTGGCTTTCATGGCATTGGCAGGCGAAATGGGCTATCCTACAGCTTTGTCAGTGCCTCAATGGGGTTTTTACGATGTCTTGTTCCGTGGACAAGAATTTTCGTTGCCACGGTCATTGGGATCTTATGTCATGGAAAACGTTCTCTTTAAGATCAGCTATCCCGCTGAATTTCATGCACAGACAGCTGTAGAATGTGCGGTACAACTGCACCCTAAGATAAAAGATAGATGGCAGGACATCGAGAAAATTATCCTCACCACGCATGAATCGGCTTTGCGTATCATCGATAAAACAGGTCCGCTACACAATCCTGCTGACCGCGATCATTGCCTCCAATACATGGTGGCGGTGGCTTTGCTGTACGGCAATCTGACGGCAGACCATTATGAGGATGCTGCTGCAGCCGATGAACGGATCGATAGCTTGCGCAATAAGATGACAACGCGAGAGGAACCACGCTTTAGCAAAGACTACCTTGATCTCAACAAGCGGAGTATTGCCAATAGCATTGACATTGTCTTTGTAGATGGTAGCGTTCAATCGGCAACGGTGGAATATCCCATCGGCCACCGCATTCGTCGCGAAGAGAGTATCCCTTTACTCTATGAGAAGTTTGTTGCTAACGCATCGACACGGCTATCAAGAGATCGTGTGGAAGGCTTAATCGCCTTGTTTCAAGACTTCGACCGCCTTATTAAGATGCCTGTTGCGACCTTCTCCGATTTGTTTCAGTTGAAGTAACTTCTCAAGAAGTCCTGGCGTGCTGACCTGCTGCGCTGGATATTCTGGGCGTTTCGCTAGGTCATCATGTGCCAGGACTTTTTGAGAAGCTACATTTGAATTGTGGATAATACG
>CAMFKD010000187.1 GCA_945957095.1 uncultured Chlamydiae bacterium | reverse complement strand
AAATATTGTGTTTAGTTTTTTCCATTCCCCTCTCTGTGCGCTCTGTGTTCTCTGTAGTAAAAATTTTAGCGGGAATGGCTGGCTCAGTGGTGAATTATGCGGTAAGACTAGTCAAGAGAGATCCCGTTAGACGAGGACTTGCTTGGGGAGTTGGAAGATGACATCTTCGACGGTATAGACAACATCTTCGACAGAGGTGACGCCGAGAGCCATCAAACGGCGGATGCACTGCTGTACGACCTCTTCAGGAGTTGAAGCGCCGGCAGTAAGTCCAACCACTTTGACACCCTCCAGCCATTTAGGTTGGATTTCCTGATCATTGTTGATGAGGTAAGCTATCACTCCCCTTCTCTTTGCCACCTCGACGAGGCGGTTAGAATTGGAACTAGTGGGGTCTCCCACAACCAAGATGAGGTCTGTTTCATCGGCTATCTCGCGCAGCGCCAGTTGGCGGTTGGTGGTAGCATAGCAGATGCTGGAGCTAGGTAACGTCTCGATTTGCGGGTACTTTTGCAGCAAAGCTTCTGTGATATCTTTGACATCATCGAGGCTGAGAGTTGTCTGGGTGATATAAAATAGTTTTTGATTCTGCGGAAATGACAAGGCAGCGACATCAGGGACATCTTCGACGATGGTGGTAACATCGGGTGCTTCACCTGCGGTACCGATGATCTCGACATGGTTGCGATGGCCGATGAGGATGATGTGGTAGCCCATCGCCGCAAAGCGCTTCACAGCCGAATGTACGCGTGTGACTAAGCCGCAGGTCGCGTCAATTTCGACGAGATTGCGACGTTTGGCATGTTCGCGTACCTGAGGCGAGACACCATGGGCAGAGTAGATAACTCGGGCGCCCTCTGGTACTTCATCAAGATCTTCGATAAAGATGGCGCCTTTTTCCTTTAGGCTGTTCACAACATGCTTATTGTGGACGATTTCATGCTTAACATAGATGGGGGCTCCCCAGAGCTTTAACGCTTTTTCCACTGTTTCGATCGCGCGGTCAACACCTGCACAAAAGCCTCTTGGTTTGGACAGTAACAGTTTCATAGTAGCGCCCTCTTTCTGTTGTGGGCGAAATGATAGCGGTAGGTATTGATAAGCTCAAGTGTAAAGAATCGTGATTTGAGTCTCTTGCCTACGAAAACTTTTCATAAAGCTAGGGCGACTTTGAGAGCTCGTTCGACGTCGAGCAATAGAGAGCACAGAGAGGGAAATGGAAAAAATAAACACGATATTTTCCTATTCTTTCTCTGTGTTCTCTGTGCACTCTGTGGTAGTAAATTCCTAAAGATTAGTAGTTAATATTTAGCAGAAATTGCTACTGATCTCACTGGCTCAGTGCTGAATTATGCAACAACACCCGTGTCTTTTTGGTTTCAGTCCCAACGGTTGGGTCGAAGTTGACCCAGAAGACATCACCGCGCTTTATTGAGCCTTTCTTACCAATTGTTGTGCTCATCGAGGCCCTCTCCAGCTAATTGATCCCATTCATCGGCGATACGGTTTCTTTCCTGGTCTTGTGCTGCCTCGATGTACTGCTGTTCCAGAGCAGACTTTTTTCCTTAATAGAAGATGACAAGCTTGATTCTTAGACGGTCTATCCGATTGCTAAACATACCAGGGCTGCGCGGAGCGCAGCAATCCAGGGCGCTTCGCGCAAGATTGTCTCATTTTTTTAGATGCTGGAGAAAGCCTTCGCAGGCATCTTCGAGCATATCGAGGACGAGTTCGAAGCTGGCGCTATCGCCGTAGAAGGGATCTGGGATATCTTGGTTATGGTAGGCTTTGCTGAAAGAAGTTAACAGGTGCACTTTAGCTTTGTGCTGCGGGGTTTTGGCTAACTGATGGAGATGATGCAACACGGGGTGATCGACAGCTAGGATAAAGTCAAAATCGTTAAAATGATCGGGTTGGAAGAGTTTGGCGCGGCCTGGAAGCACGACGCCACGGGATAACGCTGCAGCTTGCATGCGGTTGTCGACCTTATCACCGATGTACCAGTCGCCGACAGCACAGCTGTCGATGGTGAGGTCGTCTCGGTCTTTAGCCAGATTACCGAGGATGCCAGCGCCTGCTGGTGAACGGCAGATATTACCTAGGCAGACGAAAAGAACGTTAGCCATGTTGTTACACCACAGGATCGACGTCGGCAGCACAGCGGAAGCCATAGGTACTGTTGACAGTGCCGGGGTTATTGCGGTGGCGGCGTGAGCAGCGGAGGTCCTCCTTCAAGCTCTTCCAACAGCCACCACGAAGCACGCGATAGACGCCCTGGACAGGTCCTTCGGGGTTATTGGGTTCCTGCAAGGCCTTTTCATAGTAGTTATAATCGTACCAATCAAAGCACCATTCGTAGACGTTGCCGGCGAGGTCGTAGAGGCCTAGGGCATTGGCGGGATGTGCCCCGACGGGTGTGGTATCAGCGCTGAAGTAGTTGGCGAGGGATTTATCGATGTTTTCTCCGGTGGGATAGGGCCACTCTGCTCCAGCGCCACTAGCTGCGATCTCCCATTCGGCTTCGGTAGGTAGGCGCCTTCCTACCCATTTGGCATAGGCTGCAGCGCCATACCAGGTGACGCCGACAACAGGATGCTTGTGGTAGCCAGACTCGATGTGCAGCTTGCCGGTGGCACGTTTGATGCGTGAATCGCGCAGGCGGATGAGGTCGCGATGGTAGGCATCTTTCTCCCCTCCCATCGCAGCTAGAAAGCGGACAAATTGTTCATTGGTGACGGGATGAGCATCTAAGGCAAAGCTGCGAAGCGTGATGCGATGGCGTGGTACTTCATCTCGTTTGCCGTCGTTGCTACCCTGCCAGTAGGTACCACCGGGGATGATGACCATTTCCGTGAGGAGCGGTTCAGCATCGGATACCTGCTTTGGTTCGGGTTGGTAGACCTTCACCGCGGTGTCAATCTGAAAGGCTCTTTCCGGATGCATATCGATTTCGGGGCGTTCTAAACGCGGCCCGCTGCTGCGTAAGGAAGGTTGTAGGGCTTCTGCTTGGCGGTTGGCAGCCACGTCACCTTGGAAGTAGAGGGCATCAGCAGGGTTTCCTGAGCGTGTTGACTGCGTCGTTTGCACGGCTTTAACAGCAGCGACAAGGCTATCTGGGCGCTTTGTAGGATCAGCCTGCAGACAAGAACGGATGAGCTGATCCCAGTTCCAGTGGTATTCTGGAACGACTTCTGATGGCAACAGGAAAGCTCCTTCAGGCAATTCACCTGTGATAGCGACATAAGTCAAAACACCGAAAGCGTAGGTATCTGCACTTGCTGTTACGTGGTCTTCCTCACCGCGTCGCTGCTCTGGCGCCAAATAAGCTAACGCTTCTGCGCAGGTAGAATGCCAAGATGTCTCATCTGTCTTTGTCATCTCACCCGTTAGGGCGGCTTCTCCCTCGGCTTTGGTGATATGCTCAAGGATAGCGCCATAGGTGCGTGTGAGTGCTTGCAGTGTTCCTATGATAGGGCTGAGGCCAAAGTCTGATAGAAAGACATCAGGATGTGTGCCTCCTTCCCTTACCAAGATATTGGACATTTTGATGCCACGGTGGATAGGAAGGATACCGCCCAGATCTAGCTGATGGGCGTAATCTAAAGCATCAGCAAGCTGGATAAGCACTTCAAAGAGAGTGGCTTCGTCGAGTCTTTTGCCTGCTTGTGTGAGGTAAGCGCTAAGGTTGGTAGAAGCTCCCCTCGTGTCGACGATGGCATCGGTGACGAGAAAGTAGCGTCCGTCGGCGTGGGAAACGTTATGAATCTTGACGATATGGGGGTGATCAAGTTGGGCTAAGGCACTGACAAGCTTCTCAAAGCGTTGGATAAAGCCTGGTTGTCCTGCTAGGTCGGTAGCAATGGCTTTCAGGACGAAGTGCCTCTTGAGGAAACGGTGTTCGGCAAGGTAGGCCTCGCCTAAGGTTCCAGACCCAAGCTTTTTCAGAATGACGTAGTCGCCTAAAGAGACGGGAGTATGCCTCTCTTCTAGGGCCTTTAAGGCGCTGCCAGGGTGAAAGTCTGTTCCGGCTGTCATAGTCGAGCCCCCCAAAGGTTAAAGCTTCACATCAATCAACTGCTGAGCCTGTTCCACAGCCCTGCTGCGCTTGTACCAGCTACGTGCTGCGTCAACAAACGCTTGTGCTAGGTCGCGATGGCCAGTATCTACCCCCGCTTGGACAAAAAACAAGAGATCTTCTCGAGGGATGATGATATTTTCCCGCACAATATTATTCAAGCAAGCAGCCACTACCTGCTTCTTTTGTCCTTCGCTGGCAAAGGTGATCATCATCTTGTAAAGGCTGGTATCCTTGGGATAGCGCGCCATGGCTTCGCTGAGATTGTGGCTAATCTGCTCTTGATACTGTTCGCGTTCGCCAGGGATGCGTCCCCTTTGCCACAGCTTGAAATTTAACATAGCTTTGGTTTTATAGGCGAGGTAATGGTTGGGATAGCGTTGATAAGAGGCGTAGAAGCGAGGGAAAAACTGGTCGAAATGCGACAAGTTTGCACTAGCTAGAGATGAAATAAGCCCTAGAAGATAATAGTCTGGATTTTCCTCGACATAAGGAGCGTAATCGCGTTGGATTTCCTTGGCGGCATGGTGTGCTGAAGGACCTTGTTGGTCGAGGTAGAGGGTTAGCGCATCGTTGTATAGGCGCTGTTCCTCAGGGGTGACGGGTGGAGCGGCTACCTGCGGAGCGTGTTTCAACGCCTCTAGGTCTGTCTCTTATACACATCTGACGCTGCCGACGACTAGTCGAGGGTAGGTGTG
>CAMFKD010000186.1 GCA_945957095.1 uncultured Chlamydiae bacterium | reverse complement strand
CTCCCCTCGACTAGTCGTCGGCAGCGTCAGATGTGTATAAGAGACAGGTTTAAAGATTACTCCGCTGAGCGCTCTGGGTAACCCCTTATGGACGATGGACATAGACAGCATGGACGTAATAGACCCAATGGACGAAAGCTTACAATGTCCATCTCGTCTATTAGGTCTATCAGCCATGGTACATGTTCACCTAGCTCGGCGATAGACTAGAAACGGACTGCGGCAGACAGTGTCACACCATTGAGATAGAGATCACCAATGCTAGGACCCAGCTGATCAAACCAACGATGCTGCTCCCAGCCGACTCTCAACATGACAGGGTATTCATGACCACACCATTCCCAGCAGTCACACCACGCTAAGCCAAGCCCTAGGTCCATCACGATACGAAAGACATGATCTCTGTCTTTGTAACCATATGTACTAGAAGATGTAGAGTTAGGAGTACCGTTAACTGTTGCGGAAGATTCGGCATCACTTTCCAACTCTTCCTTAAAGTGAGCATAGAGTACAGAGCCGGCAGCGTTACCATAGATGGAAAAACCGCAGCCAATATCCCATACTACGTTAAGGCCAATCTCAGGACCTGCAGCGACCAAATCGGAACTATAACGGCTAAAATTGATGCTATTACTGATAGAAGTTGTCGTGGTTTCAACAACGGTCTGAGTACTGATAGAAATTGCTTCATTTTCGGCATGCATCTTTTCTTCAAGCCATCCCATCTTGACACCACCGAACAGATTCCAATTCACACAATTCCAAGCACAGTAATAAGGGGTTGTCAATAGCACGTCGACCACATCATAGCTCAGCTTCCAAGCACCCGATGACTCCGCACCAGGCTGCTTGCTGTGACCATGTGCACGGCCGTGATAGTGCGTCCACGCGGCTAAGGCCGACCAGCCATCACAGAACTGATAACCCGCGCCTAGACGGCAACCAGCGTTCCAGTCAAAACAAAACTTTCCCAACTGAGTAAAGGAATTGCTTGTGGAAGTGCTGGTGCCCCCTGCACTTTGATCGTAAAAGCTAGTATTGGTGCTGCTGCCGATGAAGGTGTTGATGCCATCTTGATGCGCCGTCAATACTAATAGGTCAGCCTCAAAGAACCAGCCACTATCCTCGCATGGATAGCAACAACAACTATCGTCGTAAAACTCGCCATATACCTCTTGCGCCTGAAGATAACTCGATGATAGAAGCGCGAACGACACTACAACAGTATAAGTCCAAGCCAGACCCTTCATTTGCATATCCCTTTGTCAGCGGTTTGAATACCAAAATTAAGAATCTATAGACTGTAGCGGATTATTTATCCATCATTCTCGGAAAACTTCCATCGTACCTGTTCACCTCTGTCCCTATGAACATAGACCTTCCATTAGAAGCGCACTGCTGCTGACAATGTCACACCATTGAGAGATAAGTCACCAACACTGGAATCCAGATGATCGAACCAGCTATGCTGTTCCCAACCTACTCTCAACATAACAGGGTATTCATGACCACACCATTTGCAGCAGTGAGACCATGACAAGCCAAGCCCCAAGTCGATCACAAAACGGAAAATATGATCTCTGTCTGTAACATCATATGTGCTATTAGCTGTGGAGCTGGTAATACCGTCAGTTGTGTTGGAAAACTCACCTTCGTCGTTCACCTTGTTCTTGAAGTGAGCATTGAGCACAGAACCGGCCGCATTGCCATAGAGAGAAAAGCCACAACCAATATCCCATATGACGTTAAGGCCAATCTCGGGTCCTGCAGCAGTTAAGTCCGAACTATAATGAAGGAAATCGGTACCGCTGATCACATTGGTCGTTGTTGTTTCGCCATCCGACTCGATGGTGACGGAGAGTGATTGGTTTGTAGCGTGCATCTTTTGCTCAATCCACCCCACCTTGGCACCACCGAATACGTTCCACTTCACACAATCCCAAGTACAGTAATAGGGACTGGCCAATAGAGCATCAACCACATCGTAGTGAAGCTTCCAAGCACCCGATGCCCCTGCTCCAGATTGCTTGCTATAACCGTGTGCACTGCCGTGATAGTGGGTCCAGGCTGCTAAAGCCGACCAGCCGTCACAGAATGCATAACCCGCTCCTAGGCGACAACCAGCATTCCAATCGAAGGAAATCCTCCCTTCCTGAGACAAATTACTACTTGTAAACGTGAGCTGCTCTCCCCCTTGATCAATAAAACTTGTTCTGGTGTCGGTGGTAATGAAAGAATTGATGTCGCCTTGTTGAGCTGTCCACACTAACAGATCAGCTTGAAAGAACCAGTCACCAGCCTCGCAAGGATAGCAGCAGCAACAGTCGTCATAGACAACCCAACCTTCAAGCTCGTCATACACCTCCTGTGCATGGAGATAGCTCGATAATAGTAGTGCCGATGACATCACAGCAGCACAACCCCAAGTCAGACCCTTCATCTTCACTTTCCTTTGGCAGTCATTTGGATGGTAAAGTTAAGGATCTATAGACTGTGGTGGATTATTTTTCCACTGTTACTAAAGGCGATGCCGGTTCTCTACTCTCTAGCATCAGTAGAAATGCAAAACCAGCTGTGCCCAAGCAAAGGGCGACAGGAATGACAGCAACGCCGTAGACGAGCGCCTCAGAGACGTTAGGCCCACCCATCCACTCAATCGTGCTGCCCATGACGGTGTGAAAACCGTAACCAAAGATCATGATGATCATGTTTGCAACGGCGGTAGTGAGTCCAGCGACCTCTTCACGAGCATAAGTGGATGCCTTATAGATGGCGAGAATTTGATAAGCCCCGCACACACCTACGATAACGAAGATAGCGCTGGCAACCGTCGGCGACAGTGGCCAATACATCATCCATACGAAACTCACGGCCATCACCAAACCCGATGCAATGATGGCAACGAGATTACCTATGCGCTCAGCAATTAAGTTAAGAAGTGGCGACCCAAAACACATCCCAATGAAGATCATGGAAGGTAAGCTATCCGCCATCCCATTGCTATAGCCATAGACCTGTTTTAAGAAGGTGGCCCCCCAGACGTCAGCAAAGCCCTCAAGCGGCCCCACCATCAACCCAGCAAAGGCACAAGCAGCTAGAACACGGCGATTCGTCAGCACCTCTTTGACATTCTCTAGCACTCCTCCTTCTGGCTTCCCTTCCAAATCTGGGATGATCCAATAGGTCAAAGCTGCCAACAGAAGCCCTACCACAGCCAAAATTTCGACAACGGCATGAAAACCGATGTCAGTGCGCATGCTGCTCAAAGGCCCGCCGCCATAGATGGCACCGATCAATCCGATGGTCACCGACAGACTCAGCATCCGTGTAAAACGCTCTTCGCTAAATGTCATGCGAACAATCTTGAAGACACCTAAGATCGCTGCTGAAGAACCCATTCCCACTAGCAGCCTGCCAAAGACAGGGTAAGCCCAATAGCTGCTAAAGACAAGCGGCAACATACCAATGACAGTAAGGATGGTGCATGCTGTCATCACCTTACGCGGTCCAAAGCGGTCGAGCATTAAGCCAATCGGTAGATGCATCAGCGAATAACCGATGTAATAGACGCCGGAAAACTGGCCAAAGCCGCCTGCTCCAATGTCAAATTGCGCCATGATATCTGGCCGCATGATGCTAGGCATCACCCGCAAAATGTATTGATAGGCATAAAAAATAGAAGCAATCATCCAAACAGACCAAGCAATGGTCCGCGACATAGAATGCATCTTATTCATCGGCTTTTCCTAAATTTAAATGCCTATTTATTATAGCATAAAGTTCGATGAAATGCAACTTTTATGGTCAAGACTTACATTTAACGAAAGTATCCCTCATGCGCTCAGCGAGGGAATCTTTCAAAATCGGCAGTTATTTTCCGATGGAAGCCTGGGGTCATAGATCTCTTCTCCTTGGCGAAAGCAGTATTTTATCGGAACATCATTTACTACCCCAGAGTCATCTCGCCAGAAATGGTAGGCTATCCCATGCGCTTTGTCATCCTTCATGAATCCTTCCAGTAGTCCATATGGGGTTTCATCCGCCTTGAACTTTTCCTCTCTAAACCAAGTTGCGTCGTTAGGTTGATAAGCCCATACGGTAAAAGGTCCCTGCTTTAAACCTTCTTTTGTAGCGACTTCGATACAGGGATACATCAATTTGGCGGCATCGCAAATAGGGATGTTCTTAAGCCACCATTTGGGGTCATGAATGTTTAGCCAACATGAATACCCCCGCACTTCCACTTGGCTATACTTAGATGATGTCGTCAGCGCCGAACCATAATAAGGACCTGGTGTTAACTTCTCATGACCAGGTTCCATACAAAGTTCCTCATAGGTAGCAGGAACGGGGCCCTCTTTAGTCACAGGATCTTGTTTTTGGTCTGTTTGTTCTGGGCTTGCAGGAGGAAATCCGAAGAAGCCGCAGTAGCGAACCAACAGTGCACTGGCAAGAACAACACACGTTGCTATTCCGCCTTTTGCTAGGTTGGGATGCTTTCTGTTATAGTCGGCGACAGTTGTCCAGGCTTGCGAAGCGGCAGTGGCTACCTGACTCCCTCTTCGCTTAATTGGCTCAATAAAACAATTGACGTTATTTCTGATCGAATTAACTATTTCACTCACAGACATAACAACCTCATTATTTAACAGTTTAGAGGTAGTCTAGCTAAAAACTAAGTAATAGGCAAATTATTTACCGTACATGATACACTTTGACCGTGTTGGGTGTTGTTGCATAATTCAGCACTGAGCCAGTGAGATCAGCAGCAATTTCTGCTAAATATTAACTACTAATCTTTAGGA
>CAMFKD010000185.1 GCA_945957095.1 uncultured Chlamydiae bacterium | reverse complement strand
CTTTAATGGGGGAATTGCTTCTCTCTGCTTCTGTTACCTTTTCTTTCTTACTTGCGATGGCGGGACTCTTTCTGACGGGTTTTTTGCTGCGTGTGCTGCGGCGTAAGCTGTTTTTTGGTTCTCGCCACACCCTTCATCAAGCGTTGTCCTTTGACGCGTTGATGCAGGGAAGTATTGTGTTGAACCCACAGCTACTCTATCCCGATGTTGAACAGGCGTTTATTTGCCGTCAGGCGGGGATGCTTCCCTCTTCTATCTTAGGGTGGTTTTTTATCCGTCCCAGTTCTGCTTTGGCTATTCCAGCGGCCCTTGCAGGTACAATCGCGTTGTTGGCTGGTTACCTGTTACTAGGTCTGGTCGGATGGGCTGTAGCGATTGCTGCTGTTGTGCTGAGGAGTTTCGCTTTTGCTCGTGAATATGACGGTGAAGTACCCACTTGGCGTTTTGCTTTGGCTGTTGTGGCGGGTTTGTTGGCGGCGTTAGGAGAAGGGGTATGGTTTGTGGCTGCGGCCCAACTGCTGGGTGTTAACGCAGAATCTTGGCAGCTGTTTGCCCTCTATGCCATCACCTTAACGGTTTTTGAGCTTTCTCCTGTTCCTCTTGGATTGGGAGTGATTGAGCTATCTGCCGTCTGCATAATCTATCTCTTATCTTTGCCAGTCGCTGCTGTGGCATTGCCATTGGCCTATCGTCTCTTTCGTGCAGTGCCTATTATCATTCTATCGCTGTTTTATCTCCCTAGGTACAAACTGTCGCTGCTGGATCTGTACAACCCTGATCTCTTCTTGGCTTTAGGACAGACCTGGCATCGACAGGAAATCCAAGAAGCCCATGGCCCTCTCTTATCCATTGTCATCCCGGCTTATAATGAGGAGCAGCGGTTGCCTCTCTACTTACCACGTGTTGTGGAGTATTGTCGGAGTGCTCCCTATACTGCAGAGGTTCTCGTCGTCGACGATGGCAGCAGCGATGCCACCGCCGCTTACGTCGAGACGCTAGCTCATGAGTATTCTTTTGTCCATCTGGTCAAGCAACCCATGAACCGGGGTAAGGGAGCGGCTGTGCGTCGGGGTGTGTTGGAGGCTAAAGGTGCCTATATCTTGTTTGCCGATGCTGATGGCGCCACGCCTATCGAAGAGGCGACGAACCTCCTCGCCATGGCGCAGAGGGGAGGAGATGTCATCATCGCCTCCAGGCAACTAGACAGCTCTCGCACTAACCGCAGCTTCTTCCGCGGTTTATTAGGGACTGTGTTCTATAGACTTACGAATCTACTCGCGATCCCTGGTGTGTCAGACACACAATGCGGATTTAAACTGTTCACGGGAGTGGCGGCGCGGCGACTCTTTCCTTTGCTACAGGAAGAGGGGTATGCCTTTGATGTCGAGTTGCTCTACCTAGCCCAGAAGCTAGGCATGTCCATTGTCGAGGTATCGGTCAATTGGACGTCAGTGGAGGGATCTAAGGTGCATCCCATCCGCGATGCCCTCAAGATGTTGCAAGCGTTGCATCGCATCCGTCACCGCTGGGCAGGCTTGCATCTTCCTCCGTAACTTACTTAATGATTGCGCCACCAAGACAGATGTCGCCTTGGTAGAAGACGACGGACTGTTTTGCCGTGATGGCTTTGACGGGCTGATGAAACTGTACCTCTAGATGGCCTCCATTGCCGCTGGTGACAGTACAAGTGACATCAGGTTGTCGATAGCGTACTTTTGCCGTACAGTTATAAGGTGTCCCTATGGGGGCTGGCGGATGACCCGCTACCCAGCTGGCTTCGTCAGCAGTAAGCGTGTCTCGATATAGCGCGGGGTGGTCGCTGCCTTGTGCCAGGATCACTCTGTTGTGCTCGACATCCTTAGAAACGACAAACCACGCTTCGCCGGCACCGCCAATGCCGAGTCCTTTCCGTTGCCCGATGGTGTAGTAAGCTACTCCGTCATGCTTGCCGACGACATGGCCTTCTAAATCGACAAAGTCTCCTGGAGTATAGGCGATGTACTGACTAATGAATTGCTTAAAATCCCTCTTGCCGATGAAACAGATGCCCGTGCTGTCTTTTTTGTCTGCTGTCGGCAGTCCATGCATTTCGGCTAATTGACGTACTTTGCTCTTAGCTAGATGTCCAACGGGAAAAAGAGTCTTCTCTAACTTCTTCTCTGTGATGGTATAGAGGAAGTAGCTCTGGTCTTTATTTTGATCTGCTCCTCGTGCAAGACAATGATGGCCTTCTACGGTGATGTTACGGCAGTAATGTCCTGTGGCTAAATAGTCAGCCCCCAAATCCATCGCTTTGTCCAGAAAGGCGTCAAACTTGATTTCGCGGTTGCACAGGACATCAGGGTTCGGAGTGTACCCTTTTTTCAGGTCTTCTAGAAAGCCAGCAAAGACGCGGTCCCAGTAGTCTTTAGAGAGGTTAACCGTGTAGTGCGGAATGTCGAGAAGTTGGCATACAGCTTTGACGTCCTCGTACTCTTCTGCTGCGCGGCACACGCCATGCTCATCTTCCTCTTCCCAATTGCGCATAAAGAGGCCAATGACGCGATAACCTGCCTCTTTGAGTAATAGAGCGGAGACAGAGGAGTCGACTCCACCGGACATCCCTACAACGACTGTTGTACTCATCGCTTCCTCGCTACGATCGCTAAAAATAGGGGAAATTCCTGACGGCTGCGATTTTCCATCTTAGCCAACCTGCCTTGGCTTTCTTTAGGAGAACACCATTCTTGCATCACTTCGATGGCAAAGCCCGATTCAAACAGCCACTGCGAGTAGGAGGAGAGTGGGTGGTGAAAAGACCATGTGACAGGGGAGTCTTTACCCTGTGAAGGGTGCATTTGGACAGGAATTTTCATCGGCGATAGGTAGCTTTCTAGTCGCCTAAAACGGCATTTCTTCTGCTCGTCGACCTGCCAGAACGACTGTCTTGGGATACGAAAGCAGGGATGGTTGAGGATCAAGAAAAGGGTTCCAGAGCTTTTTAGGCAACGCGCCGCGTTAGCGAACACTTGGTGTGGCTCTTCCACGTTTTGTAATGCTAGCACGACTGCAGCGCAATCAAAGAGTTCTTTACCGAGATCCAAAGCTGGGTCTGTGATATCGCCCACATAGTAGCGGTGGAGAGCGGAACGATCGTGCTGTTTGGCAAAGGCTATCAAGGATGGCGAGAGATCCACGCCAGCATAGCGCCATTCTTGCGGCAGGCTGCGTGCCAGCACTCCCTGTCCGCACGCTAGATCTAGGAGCGATTGGGCTTTGGGGGCATGAATCTTAAGCAAGCTGAGTAAGCCGGGGAGGACGACCTCTTGGTGGTAAGTGTGGCCTTCTTTGCCAACGCTTTTTTTATACCAACCCGCGACAGGTTGCCATGATGTATCTGTTTTTTTGCGCATTGTAGAACAATTGGTGATGACTAAAACAGTACATTATCCCTCTCGGCACTGTTTTGCACAACGTTTACAATGCAATTAGCGGGAATGGCCGATACAATCAGTTACTGAAGAAACCGGTGAATTCTGCCGACTGGAGGATATGCCCCCTCATGGCATGATCGAGCTGTTGGCGGATAGAGCCCGCTCGTAGCTCTAACTGACTATCCAGTGCATACACCTTAAAAACGTAGCGATGCGTCTGGCCACTGGGCGGACAAGGCGCATTCCAACCCATGTTTCCATAGGAGTTTTGGCCTTGGGTGCCTAAACCGCGAGGGTTAAACACTTCTTTAGTCTGGGGATCAACATTCCATACCACCCAATGGACGAAGACTCTCCCGGGAGCATCCGGGTCTTCTACAACAAAAGCTAGCGATTTTGCCTCTTTGGGTACGCCGCTGACCTCCAAGGGAGGGAAGGCGCCGCCCTCGCAGGAATAGCGTGATGGGATGTTACCTTGGTCAGGGAAGGCTGAGCTTTGCAATGTCAACGTATCCGCTGCTACATAAGTCCAAGCCAAGCATAAGATAAACGTAAAAAGACGCATAGCATTACCTCTGATAAGTACCGACAAGCTCGGCTTGATCTAACACATGCCCTTTCATCGCCTTTTCTACGAGCTCTTTGTGTGCTCCAGCCTGGAGATCAAGCGTACAGTCGAGAGCGTATAGCTTAAAGAAGTAGCGATGCGGACGGCCTGGCGGAGGCATAGGGCCGTTATAACGCACTTGCTGAAAGTGGTTCATGCCTTCGACAGGCCCTTTGTCTCCTTCGTGGAGCTCTTGAGTTGTTGGACTAATATTCCAAGTGATCCAGTGGTCAAAGGTCCCCATCGGTGCATCGGGATCGTCGACGACTAATACTAGCGACTTGGCTTTGGCTGGGACACCGATGAAGCTTAGTGGCGGCGACACATCTTTACCTTCGCCCGTGTGTTTTTTTGGAATAGGTTGCAGATGACGAAAAGCCGTGCTTTCTAACTTCATGATGACTCTATTCCCCTTGCTTCATATGATCTTCGTTAGACTCTGCCTTGGTGACTTTCAGACGTACCTTGTCAGGCTTAACTAAGACCTCTTGGATGTTCTGAATCACCCCCCAAAATGCTGCCTGGTGCCCCGCTACCAATTCTACCTTTGCTTTGGTTGCCTTATCATTTTGGAGAAACTCGATCTGATGGAGCACTCTCTCTATCCAATCTGTGGGGATAGAATACGCCTCGTTTTGTGTCAAAGCCTTTTCCAGTCGATTTTTCAATAGGTGTTCGCGACGCGTCGGGTTTGAAATGACGTCTCCTACGAATTGGTCCGTTGTCTTTTCTTCTGGATCCGTGACTTTTTTGCGGACTTGGACAAGTTCGTTATGAATCGAGTCAAGGACATGGAC
>CAMFKD010000184.1 GCA_945957095.1 uncultured Chlamydiae bacterium | reverse complement strand
AATGAGGGCTGCGCCGAAGGAAGCGAGCAGGAAATAGTTGGACGTCGGACAAGCGTGGCGGTGAGCCATCGCCAAAACAGATAAAGCTACTACCGCTACCGGCCAGAAGCACTTGCTCAAAGCCAGAGCCAATTAACTGTTCTTTAAGGGTTAGTAGATAGGGAAGGGCAGCACAGGCGGCTGGTTCAAGATCGTTGTAGAAACTAGGCTCCCCTTTCAACCATTGCTGAAGGCTCTCTTGCGGATCACGCTGAGGCAAGGTAGCCGCGTTGACACGGCGGTAGACCTCTGGCGTCGGCAACCCTACGGCTGGCTTCACGATCAAAAGATTTTGGGAAGCTAGGGCAGGCTGTGGCACGATCACTTCGCCGCGACCGGTACAGTAGGCCGTTCCTTCTGAGAGGAAGAAGGCGACATCTGAGCCCAACTCCCCACCCCACGCGATCAGCTGATCGAGCGTAGCTGGATGGTCCAATAATGTGTTAAGAGCCCAGAGTGTCGTTGCAGCGTTGCTGCTCCCACCCCCTAACCCCGCCTCCATGGGAATGTGCTTATCGAGATGAATCTCAACAGCAAAAGGCTGTCCCACGCGACGCCTAAAGAGATCTACTGCTTTTGAGATGAGATTGGTGTGGTCGACGGGTAGCGTGGGTATGTTGCAAGTAAGGCGATCTTGAGAAGCCAAGGACACGTGGAGTGTGTCACAAAGGTCGATCGCTTGAAACAAGGAGGCAAGCTCATGATAACCGTCCGCTCTGCGGCGCAAAATTCGCAAAAAGAGGTTCACCTTTGCAGGAGAGGCTAATCTCAGCATATCACCTCAGTTGCCTCCGCTGAAATATCCATCACAGAGGGCACAGAGCGCACAGAGAGGAAAATAAAAAACAACCACCTGTTCCTATCTTTTCTCTGTGCTCTCTGTGCTCTCTGTGGTAACAACTTCCCAAAGGCTGATCCACTCGTGAGGAGGGTTTTCCCTCCTCACGTGTCAGATTCGTTATTCCTCTTCAGCGGGCTCTTCGACGGCTTGATCCGCCAATGTGAGCTTTTCCGCTACCCCTTTAGGTGCTGGAGGCTCAATGCGGCCATCTTCCGTCATCACCTTCAAGGTAACAACAGCTTCCACCCCTTCTTTCAAGCGCAGGCTAACCTTATGGATGCCCAGTTGCTTAATCGGATGTTTCAGCTGAACGGCACGCTTATCGACTTCAATCTTCGCCTGCTCTGCGAGCAGCTTCATAACGTCTTGAGCAGATACTGAACCGTACATGTGGCCTTCGTGGTCCACCTTCACAACGGCTGTCAAGGAAACCCCTTCCAACTGGCCTGCCTGTGCTTCTGCCTGCTTACGATCTTCAGCAGCTTGGATAGCACGCTCTTGCTGCAGCCTCGCCTGAATGCGCAACGTGCGCTTATCGGCGATATAAGCAAAACCTTGTGGCAGCAAGTAATTGCGCGCATAACCAGGCTTCACACTGACAATGTCGCCAGAACGGCCAAGGTCGTCAACATCTTGGATCAATAGTAATTTCGTAGCCATAATAGCTCCCCAATCTAATTGTCTTTCTATACTTCAGCTACAAAAGGCAACAGCGCCATATGACGTGCACGCTTAATAGCTTGGGACAGCATACGCTGATGGTGTGCTGAAACACCCGTGATACGTCTAGGCAAAATCTTACCGCGGTCAGTAATGAATTTCGTTAGCGTATTGATATCTTTATAGTCGATCTGCTGCGGCTTAATGCCCACTGTTGTAAAGGGGCAGCTCTTGCGTTTCTTAGCTCGATCGTAACCGGCTCGTCTTGTTCTTTGCTTCATCATCTAGACATCTCCTACTGCTCAGCTAATGCTTTGAATTCAAGCTTCTCAAGCACCTTATCCGTGCGGAGGGTGATGAAGCGAACCAGGTCTTCATTAAGGTGGTATTCTTTCCACAATTCGCCAATAGCTTCTGGCGTCACTTCAAAGTAGACGAGGTAATAGTGCCCTTCACGGTGCCCATCGATCTCGTAAGCGAGACGGCGCCGGCCTTGTTCATGCACTTTAACGATCTTACCGCCGCGCTCCGTGATGCCATTCTTGATCCTGTCGAAGGCCTTTTGACGGGCATCATCACTGAGCGTCGAGCTGATAATGTACATCCCCTCATAGAGGTTCTGCTTTGTCTGTTGACTCATGCTCGCTCTCCTGCGATTATTCATCGCTTTGTTCTGTTAACTTTTCTGACTTCTTCCTGGCGTTGACACGGTTCATCACCGTGTGGATATCGCTGCCTATTAGCTGCTCAATCACCGCTACACCTCGCTGGATGAAGCCGCTGAGTTCTTCTTGCTCTTCTTTCGAAAACTCAGCCAGTACATAATCGGCTAGTTCGCCGTGTTCTCTATCACCAATGCCCATCCGCAATCTCTTGTAACCCGAGGTGCCAAGGTGGGCCTGAATGCTTTTGAGGCCATTATGTCCGCCGGCGCTACCTCCCGGTCGCAGCCTCAACGTGCCAAAGTCGAGGTCGACATCATCATAAACGACGAGCAGTGTGACAGGTGCCAACTTGTAGTAAGCAAGATAACGCTGTACGGCACGGCCGCTTTCGTTCATGTATGTTGTCGGCATGAGAAGGTGGATATCGGCTTCCGCCGCACTGCCCTTTCCCGTCCAGCCGGGCCATCGGCTATCTTCTTTGAGGTGCCACCCCTTACTCTTTGCTAGGGTTTGTAACACCATAAAGCCGATGTTGTGGCGGGTGCTTTCGTACTTACGGCCAGGATTCCCCAGCCCTACGATCACCCACTGCCGCCTATCGCTTTGTTCCGTCACGCCTTACGGTGCCTCATTCCTTCAAGACTCCCTATCGCTTCGCAATCACCACGGCGACTTCATTTAAGTCTGCCAAGGGTTTCACACCAGCGCCGACACCTAGATCGCGCAACCGCTTCGTCTGCCTCATCTCCAGGTTGGTGACATCTAACTCAAATACTTGAGGAATATCCTTTGGTAAGCAACGTACCTTGACGGAACGAATGACTTGCCGTAACACACCGCCTTGCTTAACGCCAACACAATCGTTCACACCGATGCATTCGATGGGCACTTTCACGTTAATAGGGCCATCCTTATGAACTTCCTGGAAGTCCAAGTGGATCACATTGTAGTTAACGATGTTGTATTGGATATCCTTAATGATTGCCTGGCGCTGAACACCATCCTCCCCTACCAAGGTAAATTTGGTAGTGGGCAGGCGTCCACGCTGCAGCTTAGATAAAAAGTTCGTAAAGGCAGCCGCTTCGACAGCAATCGCTTCGCCTGCTTTCCCTTCACTATAGATGATGGCGGGGATGAAGCCGTCCAGACGCAGATTCTTCGTCTGGCTCTTCTTGTCCGCCAATCTTCGGACCATTTTAAGTTCCATGTCTATCCTCCTACAAGGACACAAATTACTGTAAGGCTAACCGCACCGATGCGGCAGCCTGATTAACGGTAGTTAACAGATACTTGTTCACCACAGAGAGCACTGAGATTTGTGGCTCAGTGGTGGACAGGTATGTTAACAGTGCTTAGTTTGAACAGTTACCTATTCACAACATAAGTACATTGAAGAGATGGACTTCGCCTCGACGACGCAATGCATCGCCTGACCGAATAGACTTGCCACTGAGACACAATGAACTTTGCCACAGTGTGCGGCGCGCTCATTGAGAGGAATGGTATCACTCACAAACAGTGCCTCAATCGGACTGGCCTCGATCTTAGTGATCGAATCCCCCACAAACAGCCCGTGGGTGATGGCCGCATAGATCCGTCGGGCACCCTTCTCATGGCAAGCTTTCGCTGCTGACACCAATGTGCCTGCTGTAGAGCACATATCGTCAGCGAGAAGGACATCTTTTCCTTGCACGTCCCCGATGATCGCAGTGGTCTTGACTCTGCTATGGTCAAGACGCTCTTTATCGACGATCACCAAGCCTACTTTAAGCTGACTGGCATAAGCCCTGGCCAATTTGACGCTTCCTACATCTGGAGTAGCAACAACTAGATTGTCGCTGTCCACTTTAGAACGGAAAGCCTCAATCAGCCGCGGTCTGCCATATAAGCTGTCGACCGGGACATTAAAAAACCCTTGAAGCTGCTCGGTATGCAGGTCCATAGTGATCACCTGCTTAACTCCAGCAGCTTGCAGCAAATCTGCCACAAGCTTAGCGGTGATCGGTACCCGCGGTTTATCGCGTCGATCTTGTCGGCTATAGCCGTAGTAGGGCAAGATCACCACGATATTACGCGCCGACGCTCGCTTCACAGCGTCGACGATGAGCAAGAGCTCCATAAGGTAACGGTTGGGATGCCGGGCAATCGATTGTAGGATGAAGACATCCCTGCCGCGAACATTTTCCTGTACCTGTACAAAGATCTCGCCATCAGGGAAATGCCCCAACTCCATGCACCCCAGCTGCAAGCCTGCAGCAGTTGCAACATCTTGTGCCAACGAAGGATGAGAAGACCCTGTAAAAAATAGGACTTCATCCATCGAGGTGGACATGCGTTACCCTCTTCTCGAGCTTAACTAACTTGGGGTGGAAGGATTCGAACCTCCGCATGGCGGTACCAAAAACCGCTGCCTTACCGCTTGGCGACACCCCATCATCTTTAAACGACTTTCGCCGTTTCGATTGCAGGATCATAGCTACGGTTACGATTATTTGCAAGCCCCTTACATCGTTTTTTTGGAATGAACGATGGAGATAGACAAAATGGACTTGAATTCAGTCGATTAGGCCCATTTCGTCTATTAAGTTCATTCCGTCAGCAGTTCCCGCTAAAATTTTTACTATAGAGAACACAGAGTGCACAGAGCTGTCTCTTATACACATCTCCGAGCCCACGAGACGTAGAGGAATCTC
>CAMFKD010000183.1 GCA_945957095.1 uncultured Chlamydiae bacterium | reverse complement strand
GCCTTAACCTGTTCTTAATCATTGGGATGGACTCGAAATCCAGGAGGACTTTTACGCATTTCTACCGAAAGAGCTTCTGGATTCAGGATTTTTGTTGAAGGTTGCCCCTTTGTGTCAACAGTCGTGCAGGCGGCGCAGCAGTCGCCAATGGATCCGCCAACGACTAAAGGTGGCTGGCCTTCACCCATGTCTATTTTAACGAATGCCACAGCAGTGGTGGCTGCTTCGCCGAGCTCTCGCTCGCCGAATGTCGCAACCAATTCTTCCTGCACCTGGATGAACTGTTCGCGAACCAATTCGGCGATGCTCTCCTCACGGCCTATTCGGTAGAGTTCGCGAAAGGTATCTGCAAATGCGGCTAACCGATCGTTTAAGTTAGCTGAAACAAATTGTGCTGCTAGTTCAGAATTGGTTTTGGACACGCCATCCGTGCCAGACATAGCCACTCCTCCGTCGAACGTTGTGACCGCTACATGGTCTTCGCAGTAGGGGGTTTTGTCGGCAAAGCAGGTATCATCCGCAGTTTTAGTACAGCCAAGATCCATGGCAATTTGTCCATCCGCAAAGGTCCTCACCTGACGTTGCGGGGCCAACAACGTAGAGGGGGTATAAAGAGCTGGTATTGATTCTGCACCACGTGGCGGGGGCGGTAAAGGTGTGGGGGCTAGCATAAGGTAAGTAGGTCTGCCTGATGGCAGGATAGCGTCTACATGTGTTGATTCTCTGTCGGAGTCGCGTCGCGCTCCTGTGCGAAATGCTGAAAGCATGTCATTCCAAGCTTCCAAACTTTCGTTGATTTTAGCATTATCAGGTAGGCGGATACCTCCATAATCTCCACTATTTAAGGCATCTGCTAGCGGCTGGAAATTACCGCGCTCTGCGGCTCGCTTGATCGCATGCCATTTAGTACACTCATGAAACAGGGCAAATTGACATCTCAACTTGCAATATGTCAGGGCTTCCTGGGTGCTATCAAGCCGTTTCCATTGCTTGTATTCTGGCGTGCGTTGAAAGCCTCCTTCCCAATCGTTGTTGTGTCTCTGTACCCACTCTCTAGCATGTATGCGCTGTTCTTCGGGGGTTGATCTTTTAAAGAAGGAAAAGAATCGGCTTACAGCAGCAGAAAAACGCTCGCTTCGGCTAAGCGCTGGTGCATCTAAGGTGGCTTTTGCTTTTGAGAGCGGTGTGGAGGAGGATGGGGTGCTAAGGAGTTGTTGGGTTTGCTCCTTTAAAGGAGGAGGATGTTCCTTATCAGTGGATCGCGATACCTCACTTAAATCACTCGAACTAGAAATACTATCGCGATTGCTAGTTGGTTGTACCATAAAATAAACCTGTATTTTAAATTATTTCACAATCATATTTATATTATACTAGTATTACTGTTATAATAAAAATATTTTTGTATCTGTCTGAATTTCATTGCTTTCATAAGGCATAACGTGATATAATAAATTTATATTCTGACAACGTCTAAGGAGTAGGCGATGTTTCTCGTTAACTGGCTAGCTTCTTCGAGCCTCTTTCGCCGAGTAGGAGGAGTCCCTCCTATTGAGGTGCAGGACGAATCCGATGGGCAGGGATTGAGCAAGACCCTGACCAAGGAAGAGGAGTTGAAGAGCGAAGATCTGATGAAGCTATGCCGGATCAAATTCCTTTGGCGTAAAGTTGCCAAGGAGCTAGGCATTGACAACGCAGAACAGGTGCGCTTTGCGGTACAAAAGCGTGGCGTGGAAGGAGCGGAAACAGCTGTTACCGTCTGGCATGAAGGATCGCCTACGATCGTTATCCCTTTTGACTACTTAGCACGTTCTGTTGTCCTAGATGGCGATGAAATGGTGGGAAACAACAATTTTGATCGTCGCGAATGGGATATCTGGAGCCGCTTTGTTGATAACTGTCCCGATCAAGTTTCCGAGATGTTCGCTTATACAGAGGGCTACAAGAAAGAGTTTTCTGCTAAGAAGCTGCGCAGACTCGCCTCTCGCTATAGCACCTATCTAAGCCAAATCGAATTTGAAGCTGAGCTCGCCCATGAGTTTGGCCACATCCAGGCGCGGCATCTCAATCCGGGTGAAGGGCGCCGTCTGACTAACCTGCTACGTTCCTTTGCTTCCTATGCCCTGCCATTAGTGGCGACGGTAGCTGCTGCGCTTGTCAGCTTTGCCTTACGTGAGCTAACCGGCACCTTCGATCTCGTGTTACCGCTCTTTGCTGGCTTGACGACTGGTGTTGCCGTCCGTGCTTTGGCTAGCGACAGCATCTTGCGCAACTCTGTCAGCTATGTCCGTAAGCAATGGGAGAAAGAGGCCGATGCGATCGCTGCTACCTCCCATCGTTTCTGCGAAGGCAATGTGCGCCTCTATAAGAAAGATATCTTGATCAGCATGGTCAAAGGGGATAACGTCGATAGCATCAGCCGTCGCGTCTTTGTCGATGCCGAGTACCATCCTTCCGATGCCTCTCGCCTCCAGTTCTTCCTTAGCCGCCTTCAGCAACACAATGAAGGTACGGTGAGAAAGCAAAAGGCAGAATAACCATCTAGCAATTCTCGTTAATTTTTTAACCACAGATTACACCGAGAACACAGAGAGGGAAATGGAAAAAATAAACACGATATTTTCCTATCCTTTCTCTGTGTTCTCTGTGCACTCTGTGGTAGTAAATTCCTAAAGATTAGTAGTTAATATTTAGTAGAAATTGCTGCTGATTTCACTGGCTCAGTGCTGAATTATGCAACAAGCCCCTTTCCTCTTGAGTTTCTCGCTGCTGCAAGGTATCCTTTTACCTAATATTTGAGAGGATTAGGCGCCATGCGCGAGCGCATCATAGCAGGCAACTGGAAAATGCATAAGACATCAGCTGAGGCGGTCTCCTTTATTAAGGGGCTAACACCTTGCTTGGCAGATGTTTCCGATGCGATCTTTCTAGCAGTTCCTTTCACGACAGTAGAAGCAGCAGCCAAGGCTGCTGAAGGGACCAAGGTAGTCGTTGGGGCACAGAATATGTGTGATGCGGCATCTGGTGCGTTTACCGGTGAAGTATCGGCAGAGATGCTAAAGGCTGCTGGAGCCCACTTTGTTATCGTAGGCCATTCGGAAAGGCGTCATCTGTTTGGAGAAACGGATGCTTTGGTCAACCGGAAGGTACTGCGGGCTGTGGAAGAAGGGTTGCGTCCTCTACTTTGTGTCGGGGAGACGTTGTTGCAGCGCGAAGAAGGCTTAGCGCAAGAAACACTGGAACAGCAGCTTTGCGCCAGTCTAGCGCAGGTCACACCCGATCTCTTGTCTCGCGTGATTCTGGCCTATGAACCTGTTTGGGCTATAGGCACAGGCAGGACAGCCACGCCTGATATGGCGCAACAAGCTCATCAACATCTTCGTCATGTCATCGAGGAGCACTGGGGTAGCGGAGCAGCAGCTAAGACCTCGATCCTCTATGGTGGCTCGGTCAAATCTTCAAATGCCGCCGCACTGATGGCGGAATCCGATATCGACGGCTTGCTAGTCGGCGGTGCGTCGCTTGAGGTAGATTCTTTTTCACAGATTATTCATTATCACTCTTTGGTATCAGGTAGTTAACATGAGCTTTCTCTATTATCTCGCAATGATTCTATTTCTTCTGCTTACAGTGGTCCTCTGCGGCACGATTTTGATTCAGGAGAGCAAGAGTACAGGTCTCGGCGCATCCTTTGGTGGTGATAGCGGCGATTCTGTCTTTGGAGCATCGACGGCTGACGTGCTCAAGCGTTTCACCGCTTGGCTAGTCTTGATCTTCTTTGTTTCCTGCGTCGTGCTGTCGCTTTGGACTGAGAGCTTAGGTCGCGTGAAGATGAATAACGCACCTTACATCATCGAGCAAGGCCCTAACTGAGCTTTGCATACAGAGCTTTGGCGATCTGAATATCCAAGATGGCTGGAGCGGTGAGCTGAGCAACAGTGATCTGCTGATCTGTTGCTCGGCCCATCGCAGGGTCTTTGATCACATCACCAAGCTCATTGACTTCCCATAACGCCACTAATGCCCGTTCTATTGCTGCAGCAATATCCCCGCTGGTTGTCGCTAGTTGGCGACTATCGGCGACGATAAGATCGGCTTTCTTGGTGGCCTTAGGATTTAGCCAACGCTTCTCAGGATCGGGAGAGGTCACAAGGGTCAGATGTGTGCCAGCTTTGATGTCTTCTGTGTTGATATACGTTCCATCCGGCATGGCCGTCACGATGACAAGGTTGCAAAAGCTGAGGACAGCGTGGAGGTTGCGCTCGACGTTGACAGTGAAGCCTTCGATGGTTGGAGGGATTTCGCCCTCGATTTCATTAGGGTGCCATAAGATCACCCTGCGGCAACTGATCACTTCCTTCAACACACTGAGGTGAGCCTGCGCTTGTTCCATAGAGCCTAGGAAGCCGATAGCCCTCACGTCTTTGGGGGCTAGGTGTTTTGCCGCAACAGCACCAGCCAAGGAAAAAGAGAGGCGCGTAAGTAGCCCTTCATCGTGCAACACCGCTTTCATCTGCCCTGTCTTTTGGTCGTAGATGACGATGGCGCCTCCATTTTCTGGTAACCCTTTGCGAGGATTTTGCGGGAAGTCTGATGCGATCCGGATGCAGTAGATATCGTCATCGAGAATGTACCCATATTTGATCTGCACTTCACCGGGAGGATAGCGAAAGTGCATGCTAGCTATCGGTGGTGAAGCCACGCGTCGGCGGGTGTAGAGGACATAGCCTTCAGATACAGCGTCGATAAGACTCTTGTGGTTGATTACTGTTTCGATTTGCTCGCGTGTGAAGATCTGCATGGCTTGCTCCTGGTCTTCTTTTTGTTTACCTGGTGGCAGCCATTTTCGACCAGTCAGCTAATATTTAGAAAGTTATTACCACAGAGTGCACAGAGAACACAGAGAAAGGATAGGAAAATATCGTGTTTATT
>CAMFKD010000182.1 GCA_945957095.1 uncultured Chlamydiae bacterium | reverse complement strand
CACAGAGAACACAGAGAAAGGATAGGAAAATATCGTGTTTATTTTTTTCCATTTCTCTCTCTGTGCTCTCTGTGGTGATAGCTTCCTGAAAATGAGTGCGTAATATTTAGCGGGAATGGCTGTGGGCATGGCCACAATGGGCTTAATAGACAACGAAGGCATCTATGACGTCCATTACGTCTATGCTCTTCATGTCTATAAAGAAAGACGCGGGAGACGGGGCTTGAACCCGCAACTTCCGGCGTGACAGGCCGGTGCTCTAACCAATTGAACTACTCCCGCAGTTCTCGATGGGCGCAACAGGACTCGAACCTATGACCGCCTGTGTGTAAGACAGGAGCTCTACCAACTGAGCTATACGCCCTTTTCAAATTCGCACCAACTCTACACCGACCCATCTTTTTTCGACAACTACAGAAAATTCTTTAAGCGACAACCCTTTGGCTGTTTCTGTATGGTTTGCTATGCTTGGGCGCATGAATGTGATCTGGATGTACCATAGTTTCTTGCTCATCGTGCTGATCCTATGCTGTGGATGCGGTTCGAGGTCTCAGGAAGACTTTCAACGCGATGGACAACGCATTGCTATTGCGATCACACAGGAACTACAGAAGATCCATAGCCGCGACGAATTGGCCACAGCTGGGCCACAGCTGACTAAGCTATTTGACGACTTAGTCGACGTCATGATGGCTGCAAGGCAGTATCACCATCAGCATCCTTGGACAGAGATTGCAGAGCTTCCACGTGATGCTGAACAGGTTAACGTCCGGCTTCAGAGTGAGCTAGCGCGCGTTTGCCGGCTGGAAGGTGGTCGAGATGCCCTTGAAAAGTACCAAGAGCCTTCTTTGATACGGTTAGATGCTTTTCAGAAACGGCTTAAGGCTGCTGGGCTTTCTGTACACTAGCTTCGAAGCAATCTTTATGCTCTCTCAAGTGACTGTGATCGGTAAATTCTTCAACATGAAGAGGAACAGCGGTGACGTAACCGCGTTCTAGCCAATGGATATCGCTATCTTCGTGCTCGTCAAATTTGATCGTGCGGCAGCCTAGCCAGTAATAGGAATGGCCTTCTATAGGGTGTTGGTGTTCCGAAGGATTTTCGGTGTAGTGGCGCCTACCTTGCCGTGTCAGCTTGATTCCGCGATAGGGACCTAACTTGGCTTTAGGGAAGTTAACATTTAAGACTGTGCCACGTGGCATCGGATGTTCCAATACATGCGCTACGATCGTTGGAATCCATGTTTCCGCAGAAGAGTAGTCTGAATTCTTGGAATCCCCAGTGCTGAAAGCAATCCCGGAAACACCTCGTGTCGTTCCTTCGATGACGCCGGCGACAGTGCCGCTGTAGAGAACATTGCGGCCTGCATTAGAGCCGCAATTGATGCCTGAGATGATAAGGTCAGGGCTTTCTTGTAAGATCACACTACGTGCCATCTTGACACAGTCGACAGGAGTGCCACTGATGGAGTAAGCGCTAGCGTCCTCCCATTCAACAGAGCGGATGTAAAGAGGGGAGCGGCTAGTGATCGATAGGCCTACGCCTGACTGCTCTGATGCTGGGGCAACGATGGTGAGGCGGTAGTGCTCTTTTAAGGCACGCCACAGATGGCGTAATCCAGGGGCTGTGATGCCATCGTCGTTGGTGAGGAGAAGATGCGGTTTCTCTGGCATAGTCTTTTCCTTAAAAGATGTATTCGTCCGCGATGTCGCGTTTGTCGTGACCGTCGAGGACATGGAAGATTCTGATACGCGCCAGAATCACTGGCGATAGTTGGCCGATAGGGATGTACACGATCTTTTTGCCAAAGCGTTTGGCGAAACTCTTTAGCGCTGATCGCGGTGGTGTGGCGGCAACGTACACAACGACCGGTTTTACGGCATAATCGACGGCGGCCATGAGGAGTACTTCAGCTTTGGTCCGGCAGTCTGTGTAGTCTGGATCAGACCAGACATCATACATGCGTCTTGGAGGATATGACATCATGAACCCACCATACTCACAGCGGCTGATGCCGGGTCCAACGACATTGTTAGCCATGGATGTGGCGTAAAAGGCCATATCAGACTCTTGACTGTGTTCGCCTAGCCATGTTGTCTTCCATGTGTACTTTTCTTCGTTTTGACCCTGCTCATCTTCTTTGTCTGGATCAAAGATGATGACAACGGAACCAACACCACCTGGCGGTTTACCGCGCGCTTTGACGTATAGCTTATGCTCATGCCAATGGCGGATTGTTTCGCGTGTATCAATGCCATCCTCGATGCTGCTAGTAAAGGGGATCGTGCGTCCTCCTTCCTCTGATAAGATTTGCGTTCCTTTCTTTTGGAGAAAGTCGCCAAAGCGCTCCACCACGACATCCTCTGGTGGATAAGAGCAGATAGAAAAGGGGCCGGGAGGCTTGAAACGAAAGTTAGAACGATCTTTGCGCCGTTGGCGGAACATTCCGCCTTTGCGTCGCGTTTCGCGCATGTGAAAACGCAAGATCTTGCTATGTCCCCAAACATCTTCTACAGATAACTTGAGGGTCTGGAGTCCATCGACATTATGTAGGTGAGGATAAGACGTGGCTAGCTGCCAAACCTCATAGGCGTAGTTGTGATCGACACATCCTTTTGCTGCTGTAAGAACCTGGAATAAGTCGGGCATCAGCCTGTCGTGCAGCAGAGAGTAGTTACGCACAAATTTCATCATGTTGCGCAGGTTATAACCCGGGAATTCGCAGCCTGTATTTTCGGTGTAAAGAACGGAAGCGTCTTTGTAAAGCTGAAAGATCAGCTTTTGGCGGTCTGGTGGAAAGGTGAATGTGAGGTGGTCGGGGGTGTGCTCGTTGTCCTGTAGTGATTCTATCAAGAGGTGACGCGATTCTTCATATGCTAAAGAGATAAAGGCAGGCTCCGCAAGCACTTCACGGCACGATTCTTCGGTCAACGTTCCGATTTCCACCACCGACCGCGGGACATGGTTGAGCGGTGGGAAAGCGTCGCGTGTCGTCAGCCTCAATACATCTTCGACGTGGTACATGCCTCCGATGAACAGTACTTTGTCATAAGTCAGCGAAAGCTCTTTAAGCCTTCTGGCCATATAAAGCTCGCGCTGCTGGTCTGTTTGGCTTTTGCTGACACCCTTGCCAGCCACGGCATGTCGGTAGGCTTTGTAGTACGCTTCTAGTCCTACTCTTTGGATGGAGTAGGGATCTGGCACATGTTCATGCATTTCGGGATAGTTGTTGATGTCTAAGTCGATGCAGAAAGCTGGCAATCCTTTTTCTAGAGCGCTCCTTAATCCCTCAAAAGCACCATCGCAAGGCTCACACATGTAGTAGACGGGGACATGCTCAGGATCGTAGGTGCAGACCACACTGATATCTGGTAGCCGCGACGCCGCATGCAGAAGTTGCAGTTGCATCGTCTCTGCTAGCTCCACGGCAACACAATCAGGCTGCAGCAGCTCGAAAGCTAGCTTCACTTGCGCTGCCATTTCCATGTTATAGTGGATGATGGGCACGCCATAGATGTTATCTTGCTGTAAGTAGAAGGCTGCATCGCTGCCCGCCATGGTCCATCCTTTTAGATCACGTGTGCGAGCGCTTCGTCGCCTAGCGTCATGACAATCGCTTGGCGCAGAAGGTTTTCGATGTTGTGCGGGTCTGTGGTATTCAGACTCTTGATTCTCTTAGCAGCATAGCGGGCGATGTTGATGCCATCGCGTACGGTATAATTCTCGTTGGCAGCGTGTGCCCTTTGCAGGAAGTTGACGATGTAATCCATGATGTTTTCGTCGACAAAAGGAAGGTTCTCTCTCAAGATACGCCTTTCCTCTTCTGCTTCTGGAAAGTCGAGGAAGATCTGCGGTTGCAAGCGGCTATGGATATATTCTGGAATCTCAAACGTCGATGCGTCATCATTCATTGTCACGCAGATGCGGAATTCATCATGTGCCTTGATCTTTAAACCTGCGACGATGGAGTCGATGTAGCGTCGGGTGTCTAACAGGGGTGCTAGCGAGGCCCATGACTTTTCACTCATGCGGTTGGCTTCGTCCAAAATGCAGACACCACCGCGTATCATCGCTGTTACTAATGCTGAAGCGACATAGCGGATGCCGCCTGTCTCATCGATCACAGGGGTGATGAGGAGATCTTCGGGTCGTGTGTCCATCGTGCACTGGTAGATATAGACATCTTTATTTAGCTTCTTAGCTGCTGCATAGGCTAATGTTGTCTTACCTACTCCTGGCTTACCAATTAAGCGAGGGTTCAGGGGAATGTCATCCTTGTCGATGACCATCCAAGAAGCTAACAGCTGATCCATCACATCGCGTTGACCGATCCATTGAAAGGACAGTTCATCGGGAAAGCCTAAAGCAAGCTCTACCCCTTGAATATTGATGCGGCTTTCATGTTGGTGCTTGGTTTTGTCAGGCGTCGTTTCGCTCATTGTGGCTCCCCTTAAGTAACGGTAATGGCGATAGTATAGCGTAAGGAAAGTTAGCGCGGAATCATTTTGTCTGGGATTTCGAGAGCCTTACGATTGCCTAGCAGCAAGCCGGCATTGGCAATGTTGCTGCGCACATGAGGGAACATACCCTCGATGTCGGTAAGTAAGGTATCTACTTGCTTGCGCATCGAATTCTGGCCTACCGGACAACGACACATAATCCGCGCAAAACCTTGCTGTGTGGCAAACGTGCGGACATCCTCCTCCGCGATGAAGATCATCGGGCGCAAGATCGTAATGCCATACGCATGCATGGTAATCTTGGGTTGTATCCCCTCGAAAGAACCCTTGTGAAACAGGTTCATCAACACAGTCTGCGCATTGTCGTCGCGATGATGGCCAAAGGCAATCGTGTCGCAGTTTACCTCTCTGGCGGCCTGAAAAAGCAGACGTCGACGCTCTCTGGAACAGCCATAGCACTCCAAGGTTTCCAGCTCTTGGTG
>CAMFKD010000181.1 GCA_945957095.1 uncultured Chlamydiae bacterium | reverse complement strand
AGACAGCATCATGAGTTGTAGATGAGGGAGTAGCAGATGAAGATCGGTTGGACGGCATTTGTGCTAGATGGGGGGCGTACGGGAATTGCTACCTATATCCTCAACTGTCTTAAGGCATTAAGTCATATTGACAGCTCTAACGATTACAGAGTACTCATAGCTAAAGGTTCTGAGTCGCTGATGCCTCCCCTTGCCAATAACTTTCAGCTTGTACGCTACCCCGATGTTACTGAGCATCCGATTGTCAATATTGCCTGGCATAACAGCGTGTTACCCTGGCATGCGCGTGCTGAGCAGCTGGATCTTGTTCACATTCCCAGTATGCGTCGGATCCCCTTGATCAAGGGATGCCATGTGATTGCGACAATTCATGATATGGCACCCTTTCATATGCCTGATAAGTATGATCCCGCTAGAATCTTTTACCACCGTCAGGTGTTATCGCGTCTGGTTCACCGCTGCGATCACATCATCACCGTTAGCCATTACACAAAGCGTGATATCGTACGCTTTACGGGTTACCCTGAGGAGAGGATCACTGTTATCTACTCTGGTGTTGACCATCATCTATTTCATCCGTTACCACGCGATGAAGCTCTCGCCGAGTTACACCGTCGCTACGGCATTATCCCTCCTTTCCTGGTTTATGTATCGCGTGTGGAACATCCTGCCAAAAATCACCTGATGCTCATAAAAGCTTTCGAAGCGTTTAAGAAAAAGCACCCCAATTCGCATCGTCTGATCTTGGCGGGGCCTGACTGGTCGGGCGCAGAAACCGTTAAAGAATATGCGCGAGATAGTCACATGGCCGACTCCATCCACTTCCTTGGATCGATTCCAACTGAAGATATTGTCAGGCTTTATTCCACTTGTGATTTTATGGCTTTTCCCTCTCTATTCGAGGGCTTTGGCTTTCCTCTATTAGAAGCGATGGCATGCCGTGCTCCGGTGATGTGTTCTAATACTACCTCTCTAGGTGAGCTGGCAAAAGACTATGCCATCACCTTTGATCCCCATGATGCGGATGCCATCTACGCCGCTATGGTAGCTGCTGCTGATCACCGGGGTGGAGCTGTCGCTATCGATAGAGCCGCGGCCTATGCCGCAACCTTTGACTGGAACAACACCGCTGGCGAAGTGTTAAAGGTCTATCAGCATTGTCTTAAAGAAGGGCCTTAATATGACATTGGCATCATCACAACCCGCCGTTGCTCTCATCATGCGTTCAAAGAATGAGATGCCCTACACTCGCGATGTCTTCGAAGCACTGGAACGGCAAACCTATCGCAACTATGTCCTGTATAACGTCGATTCTGGCTCAACGGATGATACTCTCAAGGTGGTGCGACAGCACAATCCAAACCCCGCTAACATCGTGGAGATAGCGCCGGAAGACTATGTTCCAGGTAAAGTTCTCAACATGATGATCAAGGCGGCTCACGAGCCTCTCATCGTGTTGCTCAATGCTGACGCCATTCCTCTTGATGATCAGTGGCTGGAGAAGTTATTGGAACCACTATTGCAGGGCGCAGCGGATGGTGCTATCAGCCGCCAGGTAGCGCGTTCAGATGCTCATTTTATCGTCAAAGAGGACTATAGCAGAGCCTATGCTATGGAACGCTTTCCAAATGGAGTGTTGGTTAACTTTTTTTCCGCCGTAGCCTGTGCATTCAGAAGGGAAATCTGGGACGAGACGAAGTTTTATACGGGAGGCTATGCCGAGGACCTAGCTTGGTGCCAAGAATGCCAGGCCAAAGGACGCCGCTTTGTCTTTGTCGCAGATTCAGTCGTCGAGCATTCCCACAATTATACGTTGAAAGGGCTCTACCGCAAACGCTTTCGCCAAGGGGTGACCTTTGGTACGATTTCTGGTATGGCCCCTAGTGCCTTAGGAAGGCTCTATCAGGCCGGAAAGGAGATGCTTCGCGATACCTATTGTGCCATCAAACACTGTGCGCCTCAGACCATCCCTTATAACATCATCTATCGCTCCCTCATTCACCTAGCGTATTACCAAGGAATCAAAGAAGGCCTAAGAAGAACAAAAAATAAGTAATCCGATGGGAAAATACTCACTTCAGGGCAGTGATCAGTTTGATCAAAGACTCGACAATGACTTACAGGAAGTTGTTGAGGCGGTACGCGCTATACCGGAGTCTTCATCGGTGCAAGCTATCGTATTGATGGGTGGCTATGGCAGAGGCGAAGGAACGCCTTTCTTACAGGGTGGTATGCAATGTCCTTTCAATGACTACGATTTAGTTGTCGTGAGTTCACCCTTGTCTACCTATCATCGTCAACAACTACGTTGGCGTTTGCAACAGTTGGAACAGCAGCTAAGTCAAAAATTAGGGATCGCAGTAGATCTCTATCTCCATACCACCAATACTCTGCAGCGGGCTGAACATTCTCTGCTGAACTATGAGATGCGCAATGGACATCGCGTGCTTTATGGCGCTCCCGATATTCTATCGCTAATGCCAGCTTACTCCCTTGATACTCTACCGCTAGAAGAGGGAACGCGTCTATTATTGAATCGAGGCAAACTTCTCCTGGATATGAAAATCTGCTTAGGGCAGCAGGCACCGTTCACTCCTGCGCAAGATATCCTCTATCAAAAATTTCTCTGGAAAAACCATCTAGCGTTCGGAGATTGTATTCTACTAGCTCATGGAGAATATGACCTCAGCTATGATGTGAAGAAGCAGCGGATACAAACCTACCTTTCTAGGTGCGATATTCCAGACGCCAAATGGATCGTTGATCGCTATTCCAAAGCCGTCGATTTCAAGCATGGCGGAGACCTTGCAGTGCTGCAATTAGATAACCTCTATCACGCTTTCAGCGATACCACACGCTATTATCTTGAGTTTCTACTTTGGTACGAAAGCAAGCGTCTAAAGACAACATTGCCCAGTCTGCAAACCTATGTCGATCAACTTCAACGCCAAGAATTTGATGTGTTGACGCATTGCAAAGCCCTCATCCGCAATATCTCCTTGATGAACGTCGGGTTATTTAGCCCACAGCCATCGTGGGCCTTTATTCATCCTCGAAACCGCCTCTATCCGGCTCTATGGCTTTTTCTTAGCTTTGAAAGCAGCATGCAACTTGACCTGCGGCTGCTGCAACAGCTGCTTCATACTAAAGGAGACTATAGCAGGTTGTTATCGCGCTTTTATGAGTTGCGAGGGCGTCTGTCATGAAGAAAGGCAAGGTATCTCTATTTCTCTTTGTCGATGCCATGGGATGGGAGCTCATCGGACGCCTACCTCATCTATTTGCTCATGTGGCTCCCATACGTAAACGGTTGAAGACGGTCTTTGGCTATTCTAGCGCTTGTGACCCTTCCATCATATCGGGTCTGACGCCGTCGGAGCATACTTTATGGTCTTCTTACTACTATTCTCCTACTACATCACCATTTGAAAGCTATGCGTGGATGCGTTATTTGCCTGCATTCCTCATGAATCATCACCGTGTTCGTAGCCGCCTCAGCACTTATATAGCCAGAAGTTTAGGTTATACCGGATATCTGCAACTGTACAATATGCCCTTTGAGCATCTACCCCTCTTTGACTATGCTGAAAAGCGTCGTATCTACTCACCCGGTGGTCTCCCTCAAGGTAAAAACATCTTCGACATCATGAATGAACATGAGGTGCCCTATCACATCTGCCAGGCAGGCGCTAGCGATGAGGCTAAAGCAGAAGCTTTAATTCAAGATTTGAAAAAAGGGCATATTTCATTAGCTTATGTGACATTTGGTCAGCTCGATGCCTTGATGCACCGATTAGGAACAGAAAACACAAAAATAAGCCAGTTGTTGCATTACTATGAAGAGCAATTTGATCGCATTGTCGAGATAGCAAAACAATCCTATCATGTCGTTAATGTGTATCTCTTTGCTGACCATGGGATGCACGATGTTACCGCTCACTACGATCTACAAAAAGATATCAACGCTCTTGGACTGCGCTACGGCTATGATTATGTCGCTGTCTATGATTCAACTATGGCACGCTTCTGGTATCTCAACGATAAAGCTGAGCATCTCATTAAGCAAAGGCTTACCGATATCACAGCAGGCCGCCTCCTGACAGACGCCGAACTGCAGAGCTTCGGTACCTATTTTCCTGACCACCGCTACGGCCAATCCATCTTCTTGATGAACTCTTCAACCTTGATCGTGCCCAGCTTCATGGGACGAAAAGCCATTCCAGGTATGCATGGATACCATCCAAACGATCCCGAATCCTATGCAGCCCTCCTTAGCAATTGCGTCATCCCCGATGATGTGCAAGCTATCCAACATATCTTCAAAATCATGCTCCGCGAACTCAACGACGTTTAACGGTTGCTGAAGTTTTTACCACAGAGAACACAGACCGCACAGAGAGGGAAGTGGAAAAAAATAAACACAATATTTTTTGAAAATCGAAAAGGATTTCTTATTTTTTCTCTGTGTTCTCCGTGCACTCTGTGGTGATAACTTCCTAAAAATGAGTGGGTAATATTTAGCGGAAATGGTTGTCTATTCGGAGCTCGCATGAAATAAGCCCCAGTCGGTTTGGGCAGACACCTGCTGAATGAGCTGACTTAACCCATCGAGTAGGACAGGATCGCCATCAAATTCCATCGTATTCCCATGGATGTCTTGTAAGATCACATGGATAATTTGCGGTGTCTTTATGTTAAGAGACAATTGACGCAGAAGGATGGGTTCCTGACCTAAGGGATAGCGGGAGATAGGCATCGCGTACTGTTTAGCAGTGGGATGCTGCTGTTCTGTTGTGATATGTGTAGAGGCTTCTTTTTGGGTATCTTGTTGGATAGTAGGATCTCTATTCAAGCGCTTTAAAACCTGCTGTAGCAGATCCCAAAGATCTTTCAGCATACGCCTAGTGATCCATAGGCGGTATTCGCTCAAATCATGCGTGGCTAGCGTTAACAGCAGCCTATCCTGCTCAGCATGATAAGCGAGTTGTAGCTTTT
>CAMFKD010000180.1 GCA_945957095.1 uncultured Chlamydiae bacterium | reverse complement strand
ATATTGTGTTTAGTTTTTTCCATTCCCCTCTCTTTGCGCTCTGTGTTCTCTGTGGTAAAATTTTAGTGGGAACTGCTGCACGTCAAGCACAGCAAAGGCTTTTTCTGTCTTTTCTTCTTCCTCTGTTTTTGATACCGTCTAGCACAGTTCATCTGTAAGGAGTGCGCATGTCAAACTTTCTCACGACCTTAGCCGTTGCAGCCATCGTAGTCGTATTGGCATTGTTGCTGATGGGCATTGGCTGGCTGATCACTGGCAAAAGCAAGATTGTGCGAGGAGGATGCGGCATGGACCCTAACAAACGACGTGATGACAATTGCGATCGCGACACTAGTTGTTCCCTCTGTGGACGAAACCCTGACGACGAAAAGAAGAAGTAAGTGATGATGCCTGTTGCTACCGACACCTTAATCGAGGCAATGCCTACCGAACGTTTAAAAACAATCGCCAATGCCGTCATAGAAGGAAAACGTCTATCGCATGATGATGGTCTCTACCTTTACCACAGCGAACATGCCGAAGCCGTACGCCAACTTGCCGACTATGCCCGCCAGCGCCAGGTCGGCGATACCGTCTACTTTGCAACGACGCTGTATATCCACCCCACAAACCTGTGCGAGCTATCCTGCCCCATGTGTTCTTACTACGCTAAGCCAGGCTGGGATACAGCATGGTTCCTGACTCCAGAACAAGCTGAGGAAAAAGTACGCGCACACCTAGACCGCAATTTAACAGAAATCCATGTCGTCGGAGGCCTCTGGCGCGACTGCAACCTCGACTACTACCAAGACCTCTTCACCCGCATCAAAAAGCTAGATCCCCGCCTGCACATCAAAGCCATGACTCCCGTTGAGTATGACTTCTTAGCCAAACTACACGGTATTTCCGTAGAGGAGGTCTTTGAACGCATGATCTCTTGGGGACTCGGATCGTTGCCTGGCGGCGGAGCCGAAGTCCTCGTCGAAGAGATCCGCAAAGCGTTAGCCCCACAGAAAATCACGTCAGACGAATACCTTGCCATCCACCGCATTGCCCATCGGATGGGTCTGCCTTCTAACGTGACCATGCTGTTTGGTTCTGTCGAAGAGCCAGAGCATCTAGTGACACATATGTGTCGAGTGCGCGAGCTACAAGATGACACACGCGGTTTCCGCACCTTCGTCCCGCTTAAGTACCACGAAGAAAATAACGCCTTAGGCAAGCGCAAAAAACGCCTCAAACCCAAAGATGTCAACCGCGTTTTCGCCGTCTCGCGTCTCATGCTCGACAACATCCCCAACTTAAAAGTGCTGTGGAACTACCTTGGCGTTGCCGAAGCACAGGAGCTCTTACGCTGGGGAGGCAACGACCTCTCATCGACCAACTTAGATGAAAAGATCATCGTCATGGCTGGCGGCCTGTCGATTAAGATGACAAAAGAGACGATGAGTCAACTCATCACAGAAGCGGGACGTATCCCACAAGAAGTGCATTCGGGTTACAACGGTGGAGAAGCGCCTATATGCTAAAAACCGGCTTCTCTGAGAGATTTTCCGGGAACTGCTGGCTAAAGGTAGGCGCCGTCGACTACATCAACTTTCTGCCCTTCTATGCCGCCATCTTAAAGGGTGGTGTAAAAGCCCCCATCGCCTGGACTGTCGCGGTTCCATCAGAACTTAATCGCCTCCTCTTCACCGGTGAACTCGACGCTGCCCCAGTGAGCTCGGCAGAATATCTCATTCACCAAGATAGCTATGACCTTCTCCCCAGCTTCTGCATTGGAGCTGAAGACAAGGTGATGAGCGTCTGCCTCTTCACCTCCTGCGAGCTTCATTCCGATATGACTATCGGCCTAACGCATCAAAGCGCCTCTTCAGCGCTTCTAGTGAAAGTGCTCTGTCACCACTATTGGAAAGTATCCCCACACTTTGTCACATTGGACAGTCTTGATGCACTTAAGAAATGTGAAGCATTCCTGCTGATCGGCAACGACTGCCTCTTGAACAAGACGGTACCAGGTTACAAGACGATAGACTTAGCTGAAGCGTGGCATCGCTATACCCAACTACCTTTTACGTTTGCCGTCTTCGCCGCACGCAAAGGATTAAGCAAGCAGCAGCACGATACCCTTCGACAAATCCTCCACCAATGCCTAACTTGGGGAGATCAACATCCCGACGTCATCGGGCAGCTAGCTTTAGAGCGATGTCCCTCCCTAACACCTGAACTACTGCGCGAATACTATAACGCCTTGCGCTACCAACTGAATGCCGGTCAAATGGAAGGGCTTCGGTTGTTCGCTAGACTCATCAAAAACCTACCTAAAGATAGACAGGAAACCGCCTTTCATGCCCACCAGCACGTATGACAAGCAAGACCCTCGTACCATCCGAGCCCTCTTCGCCAATATCGCTAAGCGTTATGATCTCGGCAATTCCGTCCTTTCCTTACGCCTCTGCCACCGTTGGAACCGCCAACTGATCGCGCAAGTCGTCACACCCCAGCAACCTACGGTCCTGCTAGACCTCTGTTGCGGCACCGGTGATATCGCCTATACCTATCTGCAACATACTGATTTACTTCCGAAGAGCGTATTCATGGTCGACTTCTGCCCAGAAATGATTGAGTTTGCCAAATCCAAGCTCGCTCAAGTAAACACAGATATCCACTACATCGTCGGCGATGCACAAGCGATCCCCCTACCAGATGCCACTGCCGATGTCGTCACCATTGCCTATGGCATCCGCAATATCGCCAATCCAGCCAAAGCCATCGCAGAGGTGTTTCGCGTCTTGAAACCCGGTGGACGGCTCGGCATCTTAGAACTTACCAGACCGACACATCCCTTCATGCGCCTAGGCCATGCCCTCTATTTGAAGACTTTTGTCCCCGTCGTCGGCAGATTACTCACGTCCGATAGACAAGCCTATGACTACCTCCAACGCAGCATCCGACACTTTATCCCCGCGGAAGAACTCATCAACATGATGCGTACCACCGGCTTTACAGACACAGAGCTCACTCCTCTGTCCGGTGGCATTGCCACCATCCTGACAGGGCAGAAAGCAATTGGTTGAAAATAGGCAGAACATGCTATACGTAAGGTGTCACACAAAGAGAATAGGCCATGACAGCACGTAACAGCATCTATGCCGCTCTGATCATTACCGTGATGGTAGTTTTGCTCCTTTTGCGAGGCTTCCTGCCGATTATTCCTGCAAGCCAGACTAATGCATTCTTGCAACCCAACAACGTATTGGGCATGGAGATTGTGTTTAACGGATTGCCCTACACGCTTAACTTCCAGCAGCAGCAGGAGATGACCGAACTCATCAACCGCAGCATCCCCATTGGCAAGCTACGCGACATCCCCACCCTCTTTCCTGGGTTGGATAAGGTGGTCGTCTACCAATTTGGACAACAACCTGTCGATATGACACCAGTCGATTTTGACCTACGCGAATTTTTCTTCCGCACCACCGCTTGGAATGTAGGCGGTTACCTCATGGATAACAGCGCAGGCGAGATGCTAAGACTCGTCGAAGCAGCACACGACCCTTAAGAAGCTTCTATGATAAGTTCTCTGCACATCCAAAATATCGTTTTAGTCGAACAAGCCCAGATCTCCTTTCAATCTGGCTTCAATGTGATCACAGGGGAAACCGGTGCCGGCAAATCAGCAGTGCTGCGTGCGCTAGCCCTTGTCCTCGGTGAACGCGCCGACACACAAGCATTGCGTCGCGGTGCCGACAAAGGGGCTGTGGAGGCTTCTTTTGATACGGCCTATCCCCCTGCTCTGCGCCAGTTGTTAGAGGCCGCTGGCATCCACTACAGTCATGATGAACCCCTCATTCTGCGTAGGGAACTCACCTCTGCCGGCAAGAGCCGCGCCTTCATCAACAACCAACTTGCTCAAGTATCTCTCCTACGTTCTGTAGGCACTCACCTCGTCGACATCGTGAGCCAGCATGCGAACATGGAACTGCGCGATGCAGCAGCGCATCGCGCAATTGTAGACTCTTATGGCCGTCTTGAAAACGACGTCAACGCTTTTAAGAAAGCCTGGGAACGCGAGAGACAGATCACAGGCGAACTCCACGCCTTAGTCAACAATGAAGCAGCACGGGTGCGGCAAGCTGAGGAATATGCCAGACAGCTAGAAGAGCTGGACGAAGCCAACGTGAAAGAGGGAGAAGAAGAAGAGCTCTTTGCCGAATATACCCGCTTAGCCAATTCTGACGAACTCTTAAGCCTATCTGAAACACTACATCAGCTGCTTGATGGCGAAGAACAAGCTGTCATACGCGCATTAAACCGACACCAGAATACCTTTGCGAAGCTGACAGCAATGGATAGCTCTCTAGCTGATAGCCGACAAGCCTACCATAACGCTATGTTAGAGCTACAAGAGGTCGCCCACACACTCGGCAACTACTCCGGACGCGTTGAAAGCGATCCAAGGCGCGCAGCTTTCCTCGATGAACGCCTATCCAGTATCGCCAAGCTCAAGAAGAAGTATGGCCCTACTATCGCGGATGTCATCACCTACCATGCCCACATCAAGCAAGAGCTCGCGACCCTCCAACATGCCGACGCACGCATTGAAGAACTGCAACGCGAGCTCACCCAAGCACAACAAGCTACTGCAGAGTTAGCTAGCAACCTAACTCGCCGTCGCACTAAAATAGCGCAAGAACTCGCTCAATCCCTAACCAAACAGCTACACGACCTGAATATGCCCAAAGTCGATATTCGGGTTGACATCGCCAAGCAAGAGCGTCGTCAAGAGGGAGAAGATCACATTGACATCCTCTTCTCCCCTAATGTTGGCGAAAAGCTTATCACCGTGCGCGAATGCGCGAGTGGCGGCGAGCTATCACGCCTCATCCTTGCGCTGAAAGCTATCATGGCAAATAAAGAAAGAACCCCTACCCTAATCTTTGACGAAGTCGATGCCAATATCGGCGGTGAAACAGCCACTGTCGTCGGCCAAAAGCTAGCAGATATTGGACAAGAACTACAGCTGATCAGTAT
>CAMFKD010000179.1 GCA_945957095.1 uncultured Chlamydiae bacterium | reverse complement strand
CTTAAGAAAGCTTCCATAGCCTTTGACATCACGTCGCGGAGAGCGAGCAGGTGGTTCTCATCAGATCCGCAGTCTGTTTCAAAATGAATCAGGTTGGGCTGTGCCATTAAAGCCTCGTAAAGGCTTGCAGGTGGAAGGGCGATATCGATAGTGCGGGCGATCTCTTCCCAAGCCTCTTTTATCCCTTTGGCAAGAGAAAGGTTAGCCTTCGCCACAAGAGCTGTCTCACGGTCGAAAGTCGCCTCAACTCGCACCGTTACCTGTCCACGCCCCACTCGTTCACCGACCCAACGGCGCAGCTCTACTTCGAAGTGGCTTAGTTCTTTGGGCAAAAAGAACAACATTTCTAGATGACGGCGATTGACCGACTGTATCTCGACAGTCAAATGACCAAAAGAAACAACGGAGGAAGCACGGCCATAAGCCGTCATACTACTTAGCATCTGTTAGTCTTTGCAAATGAGTGCTATGATCTTTTGTGCATCCTATCACATCATCGCAGAAAAGTCAATGTGCAGTTCCCTTCGAGAGCGACTCCCACTATCCACTAATTTTATAGAAATTTATCACCACGGAGTGCACAGAGAACACAGAGAAAAAATAGAAAGTAAAAGATCCCTTTCATTCTTTCCATTCCCCTCTCTGTGCGCTCTGTGTTGTCTGTTGTAAAAATGTTAATGGAAGAAGCTGTCAATTCGGGATCACACGTCCAAAATCTATCGTAACAGCTTCTGGCTGAGCGCCATGACGCATCTCAGACAAGGAACACCCCACTTTATCCTTTAATGTGACAAAACGCACCATACCGGCAGTTAGGCTAGCCTCTAATACGGTATCTTCCTGCACATATAGCATCACATGGTCAACGCGATCGGGTTTGTCCAATGGAGCAGTAAACAGAAGATCCCCGCGTTCTATCCGATCCGCCGAGATTTTGGTTGCCCACAGCCATTGATCATGAGCATCTCTTGGAACCTCGATGCCCACACTGCGGTATAACAAATGCACCAATCCCGAGCAATCCACGCCCGAATGGATGAAACCTTCCCTTTGCAAGCTGGGACTACACCCTCCCCAAAAGTAAGGAGTCCCAAGGAATGGCATAGCTCGTGAGATTAACAACCGCCCCGGGGATAGCGCTGGTTCGCTGATGACATCGCGCTGCCTGACAGCTGCTTCTCGACCGTCAGGAAGGGCCACCAACCACCAAGCCCCAGCCATCTCTTTACCGACAAGCCGGGATCCCATAAGGGCAAACGACACCTCCTGCTGACTATCAGGATCGGCGTACAGAACAGCACGGTAAGCGTGGACAGTAAGGTTAGGTTGCAAAAGATCTGGCACCTCTACGAGATGTGCTCGCTGAACCCACCCCGAGTAACCATGCCACTGCTGGTCAGGTGAAAAGCGCTGCTGTTCCAGGGCTTCCACCTTCGCCCACTCACCCGCCTCAGCGGCGATCCGCACAGCCTCGCCATATAACAACTGGCTTTCCTGTGCCTGATCACGCATGCGAAACCCAGGCGCCGCAGCCACAGGTTCGCGGCGGAGATCCGTTAACGGAACGCCGATTCTCCAACTCATATGATGCTCCTCCATCACGACATCATGGCCTTATTCTCCTTTTCGATCAAAAAATTTTGAATAATAGGAACATTCTGCCTATTATCCGCCTTAACAGCAAGATCACCAAGGCAGAGGCTCCATATGATGACCATCCGCACTCTTTTATTCGCGACGGCAACGCTAACCAGCTTTGCGTTATCTCTAGGAGCAGCGCCTAATGACAACGTTGCTCTACGGTCAGGGTTGACTCCTGAACAAATAGCAGAGATTAGGCCGTCGCTGCCGGTGGCAGAGATTGAGAAGATCCACCGTCGTATCGCGAGACGTGTTGCCGAGCTACAAGCTCGCCACGACAGTGAAGTCGTTGTCATAGACTCTTCCACCACTAGCACCACTTCCACAACGACAACTCCCGCTTTTACTCCTGCTGCCGGTTTTGCTGGTTTGCCCGCGCCTAAGAATGGGATGTTTCCCCCGCAGATGCCCACCTACAACGGTGTTGAGCAGCTATTACCCATCAGCGACACCTGGGTGGTTGTCGTCACGGTTAACCTCGATGAGGTATCTCAAGAGATCGCCAAACTTGTTAAAGCAGATCCAGCGTGGGCAACGATAGACTTTTTGGCTGCACAGCAGCATTGGAAAGATACCCTAGCAGCTGGCACCCCCGATTGGTACAACAGAAAGCGCCAGATAGACCCTCAGGTAGCTAAGTATTGCGGCCAAGCTCGCCTGAATATAGGCGAAAAGAACATGGATAACCTTAACTACTACTCGATCACCAGCAGCGATGACCCAGCCTATCGAGATCCCCAATTACCCGTAGCCGTGACACGCTTTATGGCGGCCATGGGGGACGAACAATACCCTGGCTTGACACCTCATTATGGGCTCTATTCCTATCTACAGCTACCTGCTCCTATGGTTGACGGCAAGAGCTACACCATCACACTACAAAATGGCAAAAGTGTAAGCTTCTCTTACGACGAACTCACCCTAGTTTCTAGAGCTGTCAAAACAAATCAAGTGGGCTACCTTCCCGATGCGAAAAAATATGCTTATGTCGGCGCCTTCCTGCAAGAGCTTCCCCCTCTCACACTACCCAACAATACCACCTTTAGTGTTGTCAATGCAGCCACAGGGCAAGCCGTCTATAGCGGCCCCGTCAACCTAAGAGCATCCAACCCACGCTTTGCCGCTGGACCTAATCAGACCGCTAGCACACGTCCTTTTGTTTCAGGCGAAAATATCTACGAAATGGATTTCAGCGCGGTCACACGTCCAGGCACCTATTTTATTACCGTATCCGGTGTGGGCAGATCATGGCCATTCACAATAGATAGGAATGCCTTGGGTGAAGCCTTCTTCACAGCAGCTAGGGGCATGCTCCATAAGCGCTGTGGCATTGAGCTGAAGAAGCCCTATACGCCCTGGTTGCGCATTAAATGTCACGCCACTCCTGTCTATGAGTCTCAATATGTGCCTATTTTCTTTGAGCCCCTACTAGACCCAGCACAATGGGCCATCTTCGATATCGTGGGCGCTACAATGGACAAATCCAAGTCCACCGCCGACGCCACCGGTGGCTGGCATGACGCTGGCGACTGGGATAAGAACCTGCGTTCCTACGCCAACGTCTTTGACTTGCTCGCTGTCTTTGATATGAAGCCAGACAACTTTCAAGATGGACAGCTGAACATTCCGGAATCAGGCAATGGTATTCCCGACCTCCTCGATGAAGTAGAATATGGCCTGTTAGTATGGTTAAAAAGCCAACGAGACGATGGTGGTGTAGCTGGTGTCTTGGAAACCTCAACACACCCGGATATGACCGACCCCAACTTCCCCTACGCCTACTCACAACGTACGCGTTGGACAAGCTTTATGTTTGCTGCGGCAGCTTCCTGGTATGCACGCCTCGTCAAACCCTTCAACAGCACTAAATCAGCACAATATCAAGCAGCCGCTCTGAAGGCCTTTACCTTTGCCACCAATCCTAAGAACTCCTTAGGCACCATCACCATCCACGCCAAAACAAACCGCGGGACTGGCACACCATACGACGTCTCATTTACAGAACACGATTTCTTTAACAAACCGTTTGAAATCGCCGCTCGCACCTGCTTATTCCTTTTGACAAATGACAAGTCCTACATGGATCCCGTGAATCAATTGCTCACCGATGTGCAAACCCCTTACGCCATCAATGGCGTCAATGTCACACTGATTCCAGGACAGTGGCCCTTCAGCTTACGCGATTGCTCCCTCTCTCTCTACTACCCACTTTTTAACCCCGCCGTTGCCGCGGTGCTGCCTGCCGATGTCATCACAAAGTGGAAAGGGTACTACACCTCTTTGGGTGACAGCCTAGCAAAACTCAATGACGCCGAATTCTATCGTCGCAGCCGCGCCTTAACCGATGATCTGCGGATGACTTGGGGCTCTGACGTCATGACAAACCAAGCTAAGGCGCTGATCTACGCCTACCACCTCACACAAGATCCGAAGTACAAGCAGGCAGCGCTCTTGAACGTGGATTATATGTTAGGTGGCAACGCAACGAGCATGTGTTGGACCACAGGCATCGGCTTTGTCTATCCTAACTTCATCCACGACCGCGTCAGCGCTCAAGACGGCATTCTGGATCCAGTCCCCGGCATCGCCATCTACGGACCTAATGAACTCGACCTAGTCGCCTTCAATATTATGTGGCTGCCGATAGATCCTGCAGGCCAACCCATCCAAATGCTGCGTCCACAGCAATACACAGGTGGCAAGATTATTCTTCCACGCCTGCGCAACTGGGCTCCAGACCATGTTTTAAGGGTAGAAATGAACGAATACACCGTCTGGGAAACGATGTCATCGCCTATCCTTGTGCTAGGGTACCTCATGGAGCCAGGCTATCGCGCCCCATCGTTCCTGCTTAATCGGCTACCAAGAGATCCGCGTGTTCTCTTCGGCCAATGGTACCTGCCGTAGCAGCAGGTGCCATTTTCGCCGAGCGCAGCGAGGCTTTGGAGTGCGCAAGCTTGCTTGCGCTTTCACTTTTGCAGAAAGGATGATTTGAGAAGGAGTCAACATTCAAAGCGTTGTTCTGTCTAATGCTTGGGATCCACTTTACTTCTTTCAACCCTTTCTGCGCCTTCAGTCTTCCTAAAAAGTGAAAGCGCAAGCGAGCTTGCGCACTCCAAAGCCTCGCTGCGCTCGGCGAAAAAAGCTTTATGCCGTGAACGCGCTGACGGGGGCGAAAGAACGACGGTGAATGGGACAGGGACCAAGGCGTTGCAATGCCTCGCGATGCTTCTCGGTGCCATAGCCCTTATGCTTGTCAAAACCATAATCGGGCCACTGCTCATGGTAGGCTAACATTAGCCGATCACGCGTCACCTTCGCCAATATAGACGCTGCAGCAATCGATTGCGATAGGGAGTCACCACGGATTAGTTTCTTGCAAGGGATGCTTTGATA
>CAMFKD010000178.1 GCA_945957095.1 uncultured Chlamydiae bacterium | reverse complement strand
AAGTCTGCAAAGACTGGTTTAGCTGTTTCGTCACTTCTGGTAGTGACTCCTTAAAGCTGCGTTGACTAGCCCCTGTGGCAAAAATATCCTGAAGTTGTAGAGAGAGACCATCGAATATCGTAGAGGCAAACCCAAGGGCAGACTCCACCGGCTTCCTAACTGTTGTCTCTTCACATCGCTCAAGAATCGGAGTGGCGACCTCCTGGATAAGGGAGAGTGCGGTTTGCGTGTCATCCCACGCCTGTTGATGGGACTTAGGGGAAGTGGCAGTGCCTACTCGTTTGCTTATGTAATCAAAAATCATCGTTCATCTCTCTTTATTGGGCCAAGGTCCTTTATTGCAACACGCAACCACTGGGTGGTGGTTCAAACCCGACGTTAAACTTGGTCGGCTTTTCGCCTTTTTTCGCCATAAAGGTTTGGGCGACGCCTTTGTCTTGATTGGGGATGGAGACCCAGTTGATTCCCTGCTTGCATCTGCCAGCAAAATCCAATAATGTTTTTGCGCTCACAGCGAGACCGTCCAATTCTAAATACTCCAAGTTGCGACTATACTGCGCTATCAACTGTAACACGTCGTCAGACAGTCCAGTATTGGCTAGCATGACACTCTTTAATCCAGATTGAGGCACACGCCTTAGCAGGCTACGAACAGTTTCTGGTTTCAGCTGTATTCCTTTGAGATCCAAGCTTGTAATCCCTTCTGCATCTTTATATTTTCTGGCTAATTGGTGAACAGATGAATCGCTAATCGTGCAGTAGCTAAGCTTAAGGCCGCCTGTCAAGCTGTTATCCTTAAGTTTGGGTAGTAGCCGTTGAATGAAGTCTTCATCGATGTTTTCTCTGTTCCACCATCGCTCACTCCTATAACTGGTGGGAAGGTCACTAAGGCTTAAGCTACTGTCTTGGCACTTCGGCATAAGTGCATTCAATACCTCAACATGACAATGTCTCAAGGGTAGATGAACAGTAGGCAAGCGCCCATCTGCGCAGCGGTTGATAAAGGAGATGAGAGTACCGCGTTCTGCCTTTGTATCCCAAATGTTGAGATAGCGCATCGAGTTGTCCGGTCCAGCGCATGCAAGCAAACGGGACATCGCATCATCTGAAGCATGGACGCCGCCCAGGTCAAGCCATTGTAGTCCGTTTGCAAGACATTTTTCCACTAGCTTGCAAAGCGTACGGTCCGTTACCCGCGTCCCATTCAGACTCACCTTTCGGATGCTATTGTTTTCGCATAGGTCGAGATACTTTCGCACCGTTTCATCACTCGCTTGTGTGCCAGCAAAGTTAATCAGGGAGACAGGGCCGACTCGGTACTTTGAAGCGAGGCTCTGAAGCAGGTCATCTGGCAGTCCAAGTTGATAAAAATTTAGAGAGCAAGGCACGATCGCGCCTCCCCTCTGGAGTTTTGGCAATAGTGACCTTAAGGCTTCTGCTTCTATTCCTGTGGGAAAGAAATGATCTACCCCGCGGATAGAGCCATTTTTCAATTTACTCAGATGAGGTAGGAGAGAATTAGCCGGAACTTCTGGTCCGAATGAGAAAGAAACCGACACGATCCCATTGTCGCTGGCTTGGGCCAAGAAGGCTGCCAATACAGCGCTATCAGCTTGCGTCCCTTTTAGATTCAGATGGGTGATCCCTTCGCATCTTTGCGCAAATGCCAGTAGTGTCGGAACGCTAAGGTTACGACATCCTTGAAGGTTGAGCTGCAGCAAGGGATAGGGGAACGCCGAGAGCCGCCGCAATGCCTCTTCGTCACCGATGTCTGGTGTACTGCTAAGGTCTAAGGTGCGGTTAGAATGGAATTGTGTGAAGTAGCTTTGAAAGCATTCGGCAATGTTTCGTTGCGCTTCGATGACCGAGGCAATAGATCTGCTTCGCATATCGTCAGGCCGTGTGTCAAGTGCTTCTTGCGCTAACTCTAGCCTTGACGTGACCTTCTGCAGCTCTTCTGTTAGTTGGTGATAGTTTGAGATCAGGCTCTCTCTACCAGCAAGTGTGGGATCTGAGGTAGGATCCAAATTGGATAATGCTTGTGCGATACCTCGAAGGTATGTTGTGGTGATCTTTAAGCAGCATCCCACCCACACCGTGCGAGAGCAGGAATCTGCTATCCCAGCTTTTATCCCTTTCAAGCAATCTTGGCTAACGCTAAGAACGCTCGTGAGCTGTCCCATGACCGATGCGTAAGGAGTTAACGGAGCCGCCGCTGCACCAACATCTGTTAATCGTACTAATTCCATGTTCTCTTCTCCTTCTGCCTATGATCTCGTAACGTGGGTGGAATCCACAATTGTGGGTGCCTCAATGCAGACCCTCTCATTTGGTGGAGCTAGCCGACGCTGGATCTCATCCCAAGTTTCCTGCAACACCGTAATCCCTTTAAGCTGGACATGGGTGATTCTTGGTGGGCACTTGGCAAGCATGACTCTTACCAGCTCTTCGTCGGCGTGCTTCCATCGCGAAAGATTAAGATCTCCTCTTCCCGGCATTAATTTTTCGTGGTAGTCCAGCAAAATACGCTTGGGGCAATCGAAGGGTAAGGCAAACTCCCGCAATCCATTTGGCTTACACTTTGGTATAAACATTTCCATTAATCGTGGGTGCGCGTCCGATGGAAACTTAATCTTTTCTAAGGTTCCGTCTGGGATAGAATTGACAAGCTCTGAAGGAGGACTTGACTTGAAGTGCAGGCCTTTGATGGACCCCACCCTTATTTTACGCAAGAAAGCTTTGCATTCTTGATCATCTGTAGGAACAAAGAAACTATCTAGGCTTAGTGCACCATCTTGTATACGGTCTAGGTAGCGATAAACCACATCGTATAAATTGTGTGGCAGGGTACATGACGTCAAACCACCTACCGCAGCTTTTGCGAAAAACGCCTCCCAAAGATGAGACAAACCACGCACTTCGGGTAGTCGTAGTGTCCTTAAGCCACCGCTTTGACACTTGCTTACGAACCTGCTACACATCCCTGCAGTACACCATTGGAAATCTATCGACAGAGAGGTCAGGCCGTTATTCTTACACTTGCGCACAAAGGGTTCCACCTCTGAGTCGGAAAATCTAACTCCCGTATCGATATCGAATTCTGTGAGACTGTTGTCTTCGATCTTGGGCAAGAAGGCATGTAAAGTCTCAGAATTCATCTTGGTGTCGTTGACATTTAGTGTCACCAGCTGCTCGCAATGGTCGATCAGTGTATGGATAGCGCGTACAGAGAGCTTATTGCAGCCGGCGATGTTCAAGCGGTTGATGGGAGCCCGCAGTTTTGCCAATCGTGCGAATAATTCGTCGTCCGTAATGGCTGGATGACGACTTAAATCAAGCATAGTAGGGGCTAATAGCTTGCTGGCATACTTTTGGATGCTGCTCGTGATCAGCTTTTGTTTAACCAGCGTCGTTTCGATGGCCCAACGGGCCGCTGGAGTAAAGGGGAGACGAACAGCGTAGAGGGTGGATAGGGCTTGTGTGAGGGCTTTGGCAGCAAGCACGAGCGGTTTAGTAAACTCTTGTAATAGCTGACGTTGAGAGACGCAAGGGGCGGCGGAAAGGAGGGTGTTGAGGCGTTCCTGTACATCAGAGAAAACTGCTCCAGAAAGCTTCAGCCACTGCCGCAACTCTGTGCGCACTACCCCTTCTTTTGGCAACAGCTTTAGCTGTGCACGACAGGTCTCTCCGATCTCTTTGGCTAACCTCAACTCAGCGTTTGCTTCGGGTAGGCTAACAAGAGTAGGAAGAGGTGATGATGCTACAGAGGGAGTGTGTTGCATAATTATTAAAACCTTAATTTCAGTTCAAAACTGTTTATTTTTTTTCGAATAAATTTGCTCCTAGTTTTGATTTTTGTCAACGTCTAATTAAATATTCGCATCAGGGTAGCCAAACTGTAGTACATGTTCACCTATGTCACCTTCGTGTCCGCATTCCTTTCGGCGCAGGATGGTTCAAAGGCTCCTTCGCTGAGCGCACACTTCTTTGGTAAGGGTATGTGTCGTGCGCTCAGCGAAGGAGGGAGGTGAACATGTACAAACTGTATCATCAGGTATCTGCTTGATTTTCTTTCCAAGATACGAAATGCTGTCGCCATACCATTGACTGGGACAGAGACACCCCCATGCAGATTGTTCATATTGCTCCAGAGTTAGCCCCCGTAGCCAAGGTGGGCGGGTTAGCAGACGTTGTGCTAGGCCTGGCACGCGAGCTAACCGCACAAGGGCACAAGGTCGAGGTGATCTTGCCCAAGTATGACTGCTTGTTGCAGCGGGAGATTACAGACCTAAAAATTTGCTCCGAATCGATTAAAACTCAGTATGATGGAGAAACTTACACCATACGCGCTTGGTCAGGTACCGTCCAAGGCGTCAGCGTGATCTTCTTAGAGGCTTTCGCCCCCCGCAGCTTCTTTAGCCACGGATGCGTCTATGGAGCTACCGAAGACATCGACCGCTTCTGCTATTTCTCCCGCGTCGTATTGGACTTTCTACTCCAAACCAAGCGCCATCCGGACATCCTCCATATCCATGACTGGCCGACAGCGTTGGTAGCGCCTCTGTTGCGCGAGCGTTATGCAGACACGCCATTGGCAAAGGCGAAGACTGTCTTCACCATCCACAATTTTGATTACCAGGGACAATGCTCGCCCGAAAACATTGAAGCTGTTGGGCTGAACGGCATCGAGCTATTGCAATCCGGCAAAATGAGCGACAATGTAAAGCCTGGGCTCATCAACTTGATGAAAGGGGCTATCGTCTATTGCGACTTCTTCACCACTGTGTCGCCAACCTATGCCCAAGAGGTGCTGACGCCTAAGGAAGGACGGCACATGGAATCCACAATCTACCAATTCCACGATAAGTTTCAGGGGATTCTAAATGGAATCGATTACGATTACTGGAATCCCGAAACTGACCCTAGGTTGGTCGAGCACTTCTCCTTGCAGCACCTTTCCAGCGGACGTTGGAATGGCAAGGCTAAAGCGAAGTTGGTGCTTCAAGAACGTCTAAACCTAGAACTAGAAAACCGCCCTATCGTCTCATTCCTGTCTCTTATACACATCTGACGCTGCCGACGACTAGTCGAGTGTAGA
>CAMFKD010000177.1 GCA_945957095.1 uncultured Chlamydiae bacterium | reverse complement strand
GAGTGAGATTTCATGCGCTTACGAAAACCGTGCTCAGATTTACGACGGCGTTTACTTGGCTGGTATGTACGCTTCACTTTTCGACCTAGAGTTTCCAGTTTGTTTTTGTGACAACAGCATACGCCCATCACCATTTTTGAGGCAATAGGAAAAAAAGATCGAAAAAACCGGTTGATCGGAAAAGCGATCATCGGTTATAAGCATCGTATTAAATTTCAATCGCACAACCCGGTTAGAGCATTATGAAATGCAAAGCATCGATCAAAGCAGACCCATCGAAAGGTGATAAACTCGTTCGCCGTCGTGGTCGCCTCTACGTTATTAACAAAAAAGATCCCAACCGCAAGCAGCGCCAGAAGGGACCATCACTGAAAAAATAAGGGAAGAACATGGCCAAGAAGTCCTCCATAGCACGGCAAAAAAGACGTGAAGCGCTCGTCAACCTCAAGTGGGACAAACGTCAACTGTTGCGAAGCCGTTCTATCGATCCAAGCCTAAGCGAAGAAGAGCGCCACGATGCGCGCTTACAACTCAACAAGATGCCAAGAGACTCTTCTCCGGTACGCCTCCGCAATCGCTGCCAGCTCACCGGACGTCCACGCGGCAACTACCGCAAGTTTAGAATCTCCAGACTCTGCTTCCGAGAAATGGCTAACCATGGCCTGATCCCTGGCGTCACCAAGTCAAGCTGGTAGTCTCTAATCGCCGAGCACAGCTGAGCTTTCCCTCTCTTCCGCCGAGCACAGCGAGGCTTTGGAGTGCGCAAGCTTGCTTGCGCACTCCAAAGCCTCGCTGTGCTCGGCGGAAGAAGACCTACTAAAAGATCACCCATCTAAGACAGGGCTCAGATCGGCATAAACCTCACTGAGCATATGCAAGGGTTGCCAGGCATCCATCCCCTCACACCAGACTAAAGACTCTCTAGACAGATGCTCGCGTTGAAAAGCGAGGCGTAGATCTTCATATAAGATAGGGCCCTGTTGCTGTCGCTGTGCGTCGACATAGTACCAATCTTTTTCACGCGCTTCAGCCAGTGCCTTACTAAGAGGCTCCTTATTGGCATCAGAAGCTGCTATCGAATCCGCCCGATCGGCAGGTTGACCGCCCCATCCCTCAAAGGAATTCCCCTGGGAGGTAGGCATTGTAGCTGGTCTTTTTGAAGCGGATCCAACACCGATAGAAGGCAAGAGAAAGAGGAGCAGTAGCCCGAAGATCCCTAGTAACACACCAATCATGAACCAGGAAGCGCCGTCGCGCCCCCGTTTCTGAGCAAAATAAGAAGTCGCAAAACCAATGAGGAGACCAGAGATAATGATCACTATAAGATTCATAGCTTTGGGCCTCCTGATGATTTAGGGTACATATTCACCTATATCCCGATTCGTGCCCGTACCTGGAGTCCATAATGAGGCACGGACACGAACACGGGCGCGGGCACGAAAAAACTACCCCATGAACATATACGATTTAGGTTCATTATAAAGTTGTGAACTTTTAAGGAAAGGCATAAGATAGATTCAAGTTAAAGTGAGGTCTACGATGGCAGAACAAAAAAAGAAATTTGAGACCACCCGCGTTGATACTAAAGAATTTGAGCTACCTGAAACGCTCTATGTCCGCGACATTGAAAACCGCGTCTTCCAGGCCATTGTTCTCCAATGCCTAGCGAAGATAAAGGACATCAGCTTAGCGGAAGGCAACTTCATCGATCACATCTTTGGTCGCAGCCGCATTGAAGGGTTAAAAGGCATCTATGCTGAACAAGATAGCAAAATCCACTCGGTCAAAATTCGCGTCGAGGTCAATGTCGCCTACGGTGTGAGCATCCCCGATAAGGCGGATGAAATCCAAGAGAAAGTCGCGGCAGAGGTCACACACCTCACCGGTTTGCATGTTGCCTGTGTTCATGTCGTGTTTAAAAACCTGATGACAGCGAACCAAACGGAAGGCGAAGAACAGCGCGCCCTGTCTGATAAGCCGCCGCTGATGGCTCCTGCATCCGAAGAATACTCTGAGCAATTTAAGTAGGACAAACGTGCTGCACCAATTTTACTTATTTATGACGACGGTATTGCTGGCGCTGCTCTTTATCCTCTTAGGAGGCGCAGGCATCATCCTTCCATGGTCTGAAACAACCCGTGAAGCTACTGTACTCTTTCTAGAACACAGCAAGCTGACCCTATGCCTTCTTGGCATCGCCTTCATCGTTATCGGCAGCAGCCTCCTCGTACACCAGTTTTTAAGCTTGCGCAAAAGGCCATACTACCTGCGCTCAGGCTCTAAGAGCACCGCAGTAGATAAGTGTGTCTTGGATCAAACTCTGCAAGCCTACTGCAACGAGCGATTTCCCGGCCGTTCTGTGCTATCGCAGGTACACGTAGCTGACAAGCAACTGTCTATTAAGCTAGCGCTGCCATCAGCCCCTAAAGAGATCCAAAAACCGCTATTGGATGAATTGGAGAAAGAGATTCGCGAGGTCCTAGAGCGTATCTTTGGCTACCGAAAGGCATTTCAATTGACGGCTACCTTTGACGAGTAGCCGCTTTGTTTCAGCTTGAAGAACACCACACATCTATCCGCAGAGAAGTGTTGGCGGGTTTCACGACCTTCTCTACAATGGTTTACATCGTCGTGGTTAACCCCATCATCATGCGGCAAACAGGCATGGACATTGAGGCTGTCATGGTTGCCACGATATTGGCAGCCAGCTTATCGACCTTAATCATGGCCTTCTTTGCCAACTACCCCTTCGCTTTAGCTCCAGGCATGGGTCTTAACGCCTATTTTGCCTATACGCTCATCCAAGAACAGCAACTCACATGGCAGGTAGCCTTAGGCGCCACCTTCATCGCCGGTATTCTCTTCTTTCTGCTCAACGTGGTGAAGCTACGGCAGCTTATCCTCGAGTCCATCCCTCTCAGCCTCCGCCTCTCTCTCACCGCCGGTATAGGACTCTTCTTGACAGTCGTTGCCCTAAGCGGAGTCGGCATCATCGTCTCCCATCCTGTCACTTTAGTGACAGCAGGCAATCTCGCCTCAGCAGAGGTGTTGATGACAGCGCTTGGACTGCTCATCACCGCTGTGCTATTGGCCAAGGGTTTTGGAAGCGCCCTCCTGATCGGCATCCTCGCCATCTGGGGCCTCTCCTTAGCTTTGGGATTATCGGAATGGCATGGCCTGGTCGCCCTCCCTCCTAGCCTTGCGCCAACACTATGGCAGATGGACATCGCCGGCGCCCTAAAGCCCCAGGCGATCAGTGCCATCATTGCTCTCACAACCATCGCTACCTTTGATGCAGCAGGAACCTTTACCGCATTAGCCCAACAAGGAAAGTTTCTGGATGCACAAGGTAAGCTCCCCCGCGCACGCCGTGCCTTTATGGCAGATGCCATCGGAACGGTTGTAGGAGCAGGAATGGGCACCTCACCGATGACAACCTTCTTAGAATCGGCTGCCGGCATCACAGCAGGAGGCAGGACGGGGCTCACCGCCGTCGTCGTCGCCCTTCTGTTCCTCACAACGCTATTTTTCGCTCCTTTGATAGCATCTATCCCCTTCTTCGCGACAGCCCCAGCCTTGATCATCATCGGGGCTCAAATGATGAAGCCACTGGCCAACCTACCTTTTGATGACCTGACCGAATGGCTACCTGGCTTTATTATGTTGGTCGCCATTCCGCTAACCTTTAGTATTGCTACCGGTATCTCTATGGGTTTACTCTTCTATCCACTGCTTAAACTGCTGTGTGGACGTGCACGTGAAGTCCATTGGCTTCTGTGGGTATTGGCAGTACTATTTGCCTTTCAGCTGAATTTGTTACATCATTAGGTTACCCTCAATGAGCTGGCAACCCTTTCCTCTATTTCAATCCCACCTCGATCTTGCTCACGACTATTGGAAAAGGCTCTTGCGCATTGGCGACACCGTCATCGATGCCACCTGCGGCAATGGCCACGACACGCTAGCATTAGCTAATTTATGTGTAAACGACTCCTGTGGGACTCTCTACGCCATCGACAAGCAATCCAATGCCATTGCCAGCACGCGCCAACTCCTTCAATCCCACCTGACACCTGGTCACCTGCATCGCATCCACCTCATCCAGGGATGCCACTCCCGCTTTCCAGACACCCTAACCCCGCAATCAGTCAAGCTCATCGTCTACAACCTGGGCTACCTGCCAGGCGGGAACAAGACCATCACGACCGAGACAGCCACAACACTTGCAAGTGTGCAACATGCCCTTTCTTTGCTTATGCCAGGAGGGTGCCTCAGCATCACTCTATATCCAGGCCACGCTGAAGGAGAAGTAGAGCAACAGCAGCTGATTCCCCTGCTGCGCCAGCTAGATGCGACAAAATGGAATTGCTGCCATCACCAATGGATCAACAGACGCGCCGGTTCGCCCTCACTCCTGTTAGTTCAGGCACCCATGCCGATGACAGTGCGGTAGCAGCGCAATAAGTGCTCGACCCCATTCATCGCACGATGCGGCTTAGCCTCTTTAGGCAGGTGGTACTCCTCGGCAATGCTATCCTTGGAAAGAGAAATATGCTCGGGCCACACGTGGTCGCTGTCCCGAATAGAACGCATCTTAAATGCCCAATACATCGAAGCAAAATCAAGCCAATGATAAGGCCACTGCAGCTCTTCCTGAGTATACACATCAATCAGCTGAGCGAAGAAAGCGCGGTCAAAGGCAGGGTTTTGGCAGATAAAAACTGCCTTTCCCCTTTTGACGCCAAGCTCAATGAACAGAGCTTTGATAGATTCGGCGACATCCTGTTCACTTGTCCCTTTACTGACTTCGTCCCAAGTCATCCCATTAACCTGTAGACTAACAGGATCACTCTGTTGCCACACCTGAAGCGGCTGTGCAACCGTATAGTGGAAACCAGCACGCCGAGAACCCGTCGGCAACTGATAGATCTGAAAAGCGATTTCGATGATGCGATGCTTAGTAGGATCTAAGCCGGTCGTCTCGATGTCTAAAAAGATGCCAAGCATATGTCTTATAGGCCCCATAGCGATTATAGAGGGGCATGATGCTAGCAAAGGAATCTTTAGCGGACAACAATTTTCGAAGCGAAGTTCGCGATGGACGGAATGAACCTAGTGGATGCGGTGTGTTTGCCATGAGTCTCGTTGTGAAAGGGATCAGATGGTAGA
>CAMFKD010000176.1 GCA_945957095.1 uncultured Chlamydiae bacterium | reverse complement strand
GTACTACACAGTGTGGATAAGCTCACCTCTTTCTCAGCCAAGCGGCTGGAAAGCTACTTCATGTGGAGACTGACCGGTCGCGATAGGCCAACAAACCTAGAAAAAAGCGAAGAGCTGCTGGCGCAGAACTTTTACAACGAAGTCATGGTACGTTTTTTAGTGCGCTATTCCACCTTTACCGATGAAGACATCTACCGAACAGGCTTTTCGCGGCTGCTCTCCTATCCCGAATACAGCGATGTGCAAGCGTTGGCGGCTAGCCTATCGCTCTTTGAAAACACCCATGGGATGCGGTTGTTGCTTAGAGATTGCTTCTCTCACGACCAGATGAAGTTTTGGATTGGCGACGATCTAGCTCCTTTTGCTGGTGTTTCAGCTCCTTCGGCTGTCATCGCAATCCCTTACCGCATCCATCAGACAGCCGCAGGGGCTATCGGGCTAGTAGGGCCCACGCGTATCCCCTACAATAAGCTCTTTGCGACGTTGCAACACTTTTCACAAGACATCAGTGACACTCTCACGCGAAGCATCTACAAGTTTAAAATCACGGTTCGCCAACCAGCAGCACAACCTTTTCGATTACCGGAGAGCAACCGACTACTGCTGGAGCAGCAAAGTAACATCCTGTTGGAGGACAAAAGTCATGACGCATAACCCCGGTGAAGACACCGTTGAACAAGGACCCGCTGAAGAGATGGAAATGGCAGCAGCAGCCAGTCCGGAAGAGCTACAACCGCCACGAGCCTCCAAGCCAGTGACTCTTTCGGACACGGAGCTAGAAGCACTAAATGAAGAGGTCAGAGCCAATAAAGACAAATACCTGCGTGCCTTAGCTGATGGTGAAAATCTGCGCAAGCGCATGATGAAAGAGAAAGAGGATTATTCCCGTTACAATGTGGCGAATGCCATTGCTGACTTCCTGCATCCTCTAGACAACCTGGAAAAGGCGTTGGGATTCACCGACAAGATGAGCGACGAAGTGAAGAACTGGGCTGTTGGCTTTCAGATGATCCTATCGCAATTTAAAGATGCCTTAGCAGCTAACGGCGTCACACCTATCGAGACGCTCGGCAAGCACTTCGACCCGCATTTACACGAGGCTGTGGAGACAGTAGAAACAGATCAGCAGCCTCCAGGAACTATTTTAGAAGAATTTACGCGAGGTTATATGATGGGCGAAAAGATGATACGCCCCGCTCGCGTTAAGGTGAGCCGCAAACCGAAAGCTAACGCAGAAGCGGCGCCACCACAATCAGATTAACAATTGATCATTAGAAAAGGAGTCTTTTATGACTGACAATAAGAAAAAAGGCAAAATCATCGGAATCGACCTCGGCACCACCAACTCCTGCGTCGCTGTGATGGAAGGTGGACAGCCTAAGGTCATCGCATCGTCAGAAGGTTCGCGTACCACACCATCGATCGTCGCCTTCAAAGGCAATGAGCGCTTGGTGGGCATCCCTGCGAAGCGCCAAGCCGTCACTAACTCTGAAAACACCATCTCATCGTCCAAACGCTTTATTGGTCGTAAATACGACGAAGTCGGTAGCGAAATCAAGACGGTGCCTTTCAAAGTCGCCAAAAATAACAATGGCGATGCTGTCTTTGAAGTACAAGGTAAGCAGCTGTCGCCTGAGGAAATTGCCGCACAGGTTCTCATCAAGATGAAGCAGACTGCCGAAGATTACCTCGGTGAGCCTGTCACAGAAGCTGTCATCACCGTCCCTGCCTATTTCAACGACTCGCAACGACAGTCGACAAAAGACGCAGGACGTATTGCCGGCCTCGATGTCAAGAGGATCATTCCCGAACCTACAGCCGCGGCTTTGGCCTATGGTCTCGACAAAGATAAAGCGGACCACAAAGTAGCCGTCTATGATTTGGGCGGCGGCACCTTCGATATCTCCATCCTGGAGATCGGCGATGGCGTCTTCGAGGTACTAGCCACCAATGGCGACACCCACCTTGGCGGCGATGACTTTGACAAAGAGATCATGACCTGGATGCTGGAAGAGTTTAAGAAAGAGACTGGCATTGATTTGTCCCATGACAAGATGGCGCTGCAACGTCTGCGCGATGCTGCTGAAAAAGCCAAGATCGAGCTGTCCGGCACTCAGTCCACAGAGATCAACCAGCCCTTCATCACCATGGATGCCACAGGGCCAAAGCATCTGTCGCTGACGCTGACACGTGCGAAGTTGGAAAGCCTCGTTCATAACCTCATCGAACGCAGTAAGGAACCCTGCCTGAAAGCGATGAAAGATGCAGGTGTCACACCAGAAGACATCGGAGAAGTCATCCTCGTTGGTGGGATGACCCGTATGCCTGCCGTTCAAGAGATGGTCAAATCGCTGTTCCGCCGTGAGCCACATAAAGGTGTTAACCCTGACGAAGTCGTCGCTGTCGGTGCTGCTATCCAAGGCGGCGTTCTGGCCGGCGATGTCAAAGACATCTTGCTCCTCGACGTCATTCCGTTGACCCTCGGCATCGAAACGCTTGGCGGAGTGATGACTCCCCTAGTCGAACGCAACACCACCATCCCGACACAGAAGAAGCAAGTCTTCTCGACAGCGGCCGATAACCAGCCAGCCGTCACCATCGTCGTGTTGCACGGGGTCCGCCCCCGGGCGACGGGCAACAAAGAGATCGGTCGTTTTGATCTGACCGACATCCCTCCTTCCCCTCGCGGCGTACCACAGATCGAGGTGGCCTTCGATATCGATGCCGACGGCATCCTGCACGTATCGGCTAAAGACCGTGCATCGGGCAAGGAACAGAAGATTCGCATCGAAGTCTCTTCAGGCCTTAACGAATCGGAAATTCAGCGCATGGTCAAAGAAGCTGAAGTGCATAAGGAAGAAGACCGCAAGCGCCGTGACGAAATTGAAGTCCGCAATGAAGCTGACTCGCTAGCGTTCCGCGCTAAGAAAGCCTTGGATGAGTATAAGGACAAGGTTCCTGCTGACGTGGCTAAGGATGTGGAAGGCAAGATTGATGCCGTCAAAGCCGCACTAGAAAAAGGCAATGTCGACGCTATCAAACAAGCGAAGCAAGACCTCGAAAGCCACATGCAGCACATCGGTGAAGCGATGTCCAAAGCTGCTGGCGGTGCCGGAGCTCAGCAACCGCAATATGAGCAGCCGCATGCTCAGCAACAGGCTCACCCAGGCGCTGAAGAGCCGATCATCGAAGATGCTGAAGTCGAAATCATCGACAACGACAACAACGAGAAGAAGTAGCGCCTAGAACAGAGGTCTCACATTAGGGGGTGTTTGCCATGCGAACACCCCCTTTTTTTTGCTTTTATGGAAGATGGACATGGACCTAATAGACGTAATGGACATTGTAAACGTTTTCTTTGTCCATTATGTCTATTAGGTCCATGTCCATCTTCCATAAAAGCCTTGTAACGCTCTGCAGAAATTTAATTTAACAAAATAAAAACAAAATAAAATAAATAATTACTATTTATTTCATTTGTTTTTATAATTATAGATATAATTAATTCACTAATTCCGGAGAACCATATGGCCGATTATGATGTAAGTCACTCGAGCTCTAACTTTGATTATGATCGACATCTATCTGAAATGAACAGAGATGCTAGCAAATTTGTAAAAAATTATAAATTAAATGAACAAGGACAGTTCGTTAAGCGAAGCATAACATCAAAAGTTCGTGGGAAAGTAGATTATAATGAAATCATAAAGGGAGCTGGTGCCATCATCGAGCAGCATCAGATATCTAGAGGCGAGAAGCAACCTACCGCGCAAGATTTAACACAGTCCAAAAATCAGATGCAGCTTTTGCATCGCTATCTGCAACATTATTCTACTGAAGCTAAAACACGTAATGCTCCTGAGGCAGAACGGTTGGAAACGCGGCTCAACTTAGCTAGCACAGAGCAGAGTAAAGCGGAAGTAAATGCTCTACTAGGTCAGACAGGCCTCTTTGATCAACCTATTCTAAAAATTTTCAAGAACTTTGGGAAAGTGATTATTTCACCCACTATTGCTGAATCGACGACAGCGATCTCTTCTGCACCACCTGGCTTTTTATGCATAGACGTTGTTAAGAGTCATATTGATAATAGCCATAGAATCATTATTAGATGTGACGGCTATCGAAGCGAATCTAAACCTGATACTAGATTAAGTTTAAATGCTGATGACTATCATTTTAGAGACTCTATTCGAGCGAACGCAATCGAGCGCGTCAGGAACCATTCAGCCCTTGCTCCTTTGGTTAGAGCTGGTAACGTCGTCGAAAGCAGCACGGCGATTCCCGGAAAACTCTGTATCAGTATTGAGCATAGCTCAGGTACAGAAGCTAAGGTTGTATTGCAATATTTTGACAGACGCTGGGAATGTCCTGTTTCACAGTTTAACCGTGACACCTTTCAGCCTTTTGCAGAAGAGACAGCCCAGGAACTAAAAACTGAATTAGCTTTTGATCCTTCCGGGCCGACGGAAGAAGTCAGATCTCAACTGGTAGCTCACCTGAAAGAAGGTGCCTTTGAGGGGCTTTCTCGTCTCGACCAGTATCGCCTGCTGTCAGCATCCCAAAGTCCTACATTCCGTGAAGACCGTGAGGTCCAAATTGCCTCATTGCAAGCGGAAAGCAGACGGCTTAGCGCGGTAGCGGATAAGACTCCGTTGCAGCATCACCGTTTACGCGAAGTGCAATTAACCCTGCGCAATCTTCACATTAGGACACCGTTGCCCGTTACTCCAAGTCAAGAAGCTCTAGAACGTACTAAATTGGACACAAGGGATTTTGCTGCCGTTGCTGCTGCTATAGCGGTTCCACCTGCCGATCCAAGCATCGCCGTTCAAACGATCATTCCACAAGCTTTTGAACGCTTGCAATTGAGGTTTCCTGATGGAATCCAAGACGATAATGGGGCGATGGTTCCTAACAGCAGAGTACTTGCAAATCTACAGAGAGATATGGCCGCAGTGACTCAACCTGGACCCTATCAAATTAGCGCAAATCCACTTAGACATTGGGCAAAGTCAATCGATGACCGGCAGAAAAGTATTTCTACAATGCCCGAAGGTCCAGACAAAGAACAGGCTCAAAAAGCTTTAGATGATGAATTGGTAGAAATATTCGCAGAGACATTAGGTCCCGCTGTCCTGCATTGTAGTGATCGTGTACGCCAAGCATCTGAAC
>CAMFKD010000175.1 GCA_945957095.1 uncultured Chlamydiae bacterium | reverse complement strand
CCCCTCTCTGTGCGCTCTGTGTTCTCGGTGGTAAAAATTTTAGCGGGAACTGCTGATTACTCCCAGATACGACGGCGTAATCGCTGGTTTTGCGGCTCCATGGCTTTCACATCGACGGGCTGCGTGGTGTTAAGAGACTTGAGCCTCGCGACACAGATGGCATGAGAAGCACCTCGATCGGGGCTGGCAGCTCGACAGAGACTCTCTAGAAACAGCGCAATGGTTTTGTTATTGCGGATGAAGCGATAGAGGGGCGCTAGCCATCTCCCGCCGCGCTTGAGTAGGCTGAGTAACCGCAAGATATAGGCGTGGTGGCTGATTTCCCATTCAGTCACTTCAAACTCCGTTTCAAGAAGAGCAGCAAAATGCTCGAGGGCGCCGTCAGTGCGGAAGTCTAGCGGAGTGGAGCAGATAAGGTGCCCTTCGGGCTTCAGGATTCGGTAGAGCTCTGAAATAAGCAGGCGGTAGTCACGTGGTTGTAGTTCTGCGATAAGATCAGTACAGACGACAACATCGTAGTGGTCGTCGGGTAGGGAACTACGCGGCATCGCATCGCAGATACAGATGACATCGCAGGGGTCGCCAGCTTTAAAGTGTTTGATGGCATTTTCTGCGATGTCGACAGCGTCGACTTGAGCCCCTCGGCGCCGCATCTTGCGCGTCAGGATACCCCAGCCAAAGCCGAGGTCTGCGGCTTTTACTTCAGGAGCTTCTAGCAAAGGTTTGATGTGTTGCCAGGTGCGGTGGATACGTTCGCGTTCGATGGCATTTGTGGAAGGATCGAAGTTGTCTGGGTGGAGGAGCCACTCCCTTTCAAATCTCGCTTTAGCTTCAGTATCTTGGGTAGAGGAAGAGATGCCTTTCTGGGAGTTGTGAGTCCTATGAGGGATGCCCTTCTGGACATCGACGATCTTGAGGGGATTGGGGTCAGACATAGGTAGAAAAACCAACTTTTCAGTTTGTTTGCGTCTATAGGTTTATCATTTTTGCATTGTTGTGGGTAGCAAAAAATTCAGAAATCTGGATTCTTGAAGAGTAGTATTTGTTCACCACAGAGGGCAGTGAGATCTATGAAAATCTCTGGGTTCAGTGGTGAACACGTACGAAGAGTAAGCACAGGATGTACAAGATGGATAGCGATAGTACCAATGAGATCATCAAAATAGCTGTGCTTGCGGTTATTGGTCTGTATATAGCTTGGCGGCTGGGGTTCTTTCGCTGGGCCCATACTGCTGAGACATGGGCTGTAGCGCCACGTGGCAGCCAAGTGTTTATTGCTTTTCTTGTCTACCTCAGCATGCAACTGCTCATCTTGCCTAGCTTGGCGGTAGGTTGGGTGATGATATTCGAGGATAAGGCGGCGGTTCATGCTGAACTATCGAAGCCAGTTGTCGAAGGATGGCTGAATTTTGCTGGGATTGCCTTCACGCTGCCGCTGTTGGTGTGGTATAGCCTCCATTGCGGTGCAACACTCTGGGAACGGCGTACACTTTCCTCGATGGAGCGCGCCAAAAATGTTGGGTTGGGAGTCGTCGTTTGGCTCGTTGCCTTTCCATTGGTTTCCCTGGTCGTGATGGGTGTCAGGGATCTGCTGCAGTTTGTCGTGGAAGTGCCCCCACTCGATCAGGTGGCAGTTAGGCATTTGAAGGAGACGTTTGGTTATCCCTTGCTATTTGCTTTGTGGAACCTCGCGATCTTGGCTCTGGTGCCGATTATTGAGGAGCTGCTATTCCGTGGTTTTTTACAAAACTGGCTTAGAAGCATTCTAGGACGCCGCAGAGCTTTGGTGCTGACAGCCTTGGCCTTTACTGTTGTGCACTATTCACCTAGCCAAGGCATTGCTAATATTCAGCTGATAGCCGGGTTGTTCTTGCTCGCGCTTTTCTTGGGTTTCCTCTACGAGCGGCAGCAGTGTCTGTGGGCATGTATTGGCCTCCACTGCACCTTCAACGCCTTCAGCATTGTGTTTCTCCTGATCGGACTCAGTTAACAGGGAGGCGAAGAGGATGTGTGAGAATGAGAAGGGGAAAGGGGAATTTTAACACAGATCCCCCTCTGTGTTAAAATTTCCCTTTCTCCTTTCCCCCCTTTCCCTTCTTCCTAGTACCGAAGGATCACTCCACCTAAGGAAACGCCAGCAGAGGTGCCGCACAAGAGCGCCATCTGCCCTCTTTCGAGCCTACCTTGCTGGATGCTTTCATGAAGGGCCATGGGGATAGAGGCGGCGATGACGTTGCCATGCTCTTCAATAATCGAAACCCATTGGTCATCTCTGATGTCAAGCTTATTCTTGAGGATGCGCATGGCCATCTGGCTAGCCTGGTGGGGGATTACCACCTGGACATCTGATAGGGTTGTGTTGGCTTCACTCAGAAGTTGATCGATGAATCCTGGGAGCTTTTTTGAGACCATTTTAAATAGTCTGGGGCCATCCATTGAGAAGAGGAAGCGCTTATCGTCTCCGGGCTGGTGTTCCCGAGGATGCAGCCGGCTTCCACCACCTGTGATATGACAGTACTCCCATCCATCGCTATAGGTCTCCATGCCTGCAGCGAGGATGGCACTGCTGTCGTTGCCTTCGGTAGCGCCGACGATGACGGCAGCGGCTCCATCTCCGAAAAGCGTAGCGCTATCGAGATCTTTCCAGTTGAGGGCTGTCGAGGCGCGCTCTGCTGATACGATGAGAACACGGCGGAAGCGTCCAGAAGCCACCATATACGAAAGGGAATCAAGAGCTGTTAGGAAGCTGAGGCAAGTAGAGTCGATGTCCCAGGCGGGAATATTGCGATGGTTGAAGCCAAGCTGATGGTGGAGGACAGCGGCGGTGCAAGGGATCGGCATGTAGGGTGTACCGCTGGCATTGATAATAGCGTCGACATCTGTTAGTTGAATCCCTGCCTCTGCTGCTGCTGCTTCGGCTGCTGCTGCTGCCATGGTGACTACTGTTTCGTCTTCGCTGGCAAAATGACGCGTATGAACGCCTGACTTTTTGATAATCCAGTTGGCTGAAATGTTCAGTTGTTCCGCTAGCTCTGCCGCTGAGACTTTGCGTCTAGGAAGGTACTTACCTGTACCTAGGATTTTGACTGCACGCATGACTTTCTCCGGACAAAGGGGGCATTGTAGCGTTGGGTATAATTTAATGGCAATCTGGCTTTCTGTAAGGTATAGTAGGTGACAAGAGGATATCGACTCGGTATGGTTACACATCTGATGTCTTGTCAAGTTTCAGCCTTTGGCCTGTCCGACGTTGGGTTAGTCCGTCGTAGGAATGAGGATGTTTGGGCGATTGTCCCTGAACAGCGGCTTTATTTACTTGCCGATGGAATGGGGGGGCACCGCTCTGGTGATGTCGCAGCACGTGAGGCAGTGGGTACTTTAGCTAGGTTGCTGACGGAGCGTTTGCCTGCATTACCTGCGGACGCACCGTTATATGACGTCTGCTGGTGTATTCGCATGGCCTTTGAAGAGGTTAATCGCGCGGTCTACCAGTTGGGCAAGACTGATGAGGGGCTAAGAGGCATGGGGACAACTCTCTGTTGCCTTCACGTTCATGATGAAGGCATCATCTTAGCACATGTAGGAGACAGCCGTATCTATCGCCTGAGTCATGGCGAATTGGAGCAGGTGACAGAGGATCATAGCCTTCTTAGCGAACTCATTTCTTCTGGACAGATTCCTGCTGAAAGTGCGGGTCTCTTTACCTATAAAAATATCATTACGAAAGCGGTTGGAACTGAGCCTATCGTAGAGCCTTCCGTCAATGCAGTAGAGTTATGTCATGGCGACCTGTTTTTGATGTGCAGCGACGGCCTCTCGGACCTGTTGGTTAAAGAGGAAATAGAAGCCGTGCTGGCTACCACGCCAGATCTACAAGAGGCAGCACAAAGCTTATTAGAAGAAGCTAAACGACGTGGCGGCTACGATAATATCACGGTGATCCTACTACGCATTGATGTGACCGATGAAGCATCCCATCTACCTCGATAATAATGCCACAACTGCCTTAGACCCTCAGGTATTGCAGGCGATGACCCATAGTCTCAAGAATGACTATGGTAATCCTTCTAGCTCTTACAGCGCAGGCAGGCAGGCACGCGGAGTAGTCGATGAAGCACGTCGTGAGATGGCGTCTTACCTGGGTGTAAAGCCTAGAGAACTGATCTTCACGTCTAGCGGTACCGAAGCTGTCAACATGGCCATCAGAGGGACATGTGCTGGGCGCCTGCCAGGACATATCGTGACGTCTAGTGTGGAACATTCTTGTGTTTTTAACACAGTACAGGCGATGGAGCAGTTAGGGTGGCAGGCTACCTTCCTCGCCCCTGGTTCTTACGGCGCTGTCGATCCTGATGCTGTCCGAGATGCCATGACCAAGCATACTGCTTTCATCGCTATCATGGCTGTCAATAATGAGACAGGTGTCAAAAGTGATATAGAAGGTATTGCTGCTGTTGCGAGAGAAGCTGGAGTCCCGCTGTTGGTCGATGGTGTAGCGTGGATGGGAAAAGAGCCCTTTACTATCCCTTTAGGCGTTTCTTTTATGTCCTTCAGCGCACATAAGCTTCATGGCCCTAAAGGAATAGGCCTTCTTGTCATGCGCGGTCGCGACAAGCTGACACCTCTCCTCACAGGTGGACATCAAGAGTTTGGTTTGCGCGCCGGTACGGAAAATGTGGCGGGCATCGTCGGTTTTGCTACAGCTGTGGAGCTATTGCGGCGCGAGCTACCACACGCGGCGGAGCGGATGGGGTATCTTCGCGATCGCTTTGAAGAAGGGTTGTTGAGCGCTTGTTCCGATGTCGTCGTTAATGGCGTTGGACTTCGCGTTCCCAACACCTCTAACGTCGCTTTCTTAGGCGTAGATGGCGAGTCTTTGCTCATCAACCTCGACCAAGCAGGTGTTGAGGCAAGCCATGGTTCTGCATGTGCTACGGGAGCACTGGAGCCTTCACGCATCCTTGTGAATATGGGCATTCCGCTGGAACAGGCGCGCTCGTCATTGCGCTTCTCCCTCAGCCGTTTTACGACTGAAAAAGAGATCGACACGGCCCTACACATCATCACCGAACAAGTCCGACGATTAAGGACCAACTATTCCAGCTGATTTTTACGAATTTACCAGCCATTCCCGCTAAATATTACCCACTCACTTTTAGGAATTTATCACCACAGAGTGCACGGAGA
>CAMFKD010000174.1 GCA_945957095.1 uncultured Chlamydiae bacterium | reverse complement strand
GGGATGAGATATTTGTTAACCTTAATGTTAACCGCTTCACTCAAAACCGTTTTACACCTATCGATGTTGCGGTCGAACTGAATGAAAAACTTACATTGGATCTATTTCTAACAGTACGTAATTTCGAAAGCGCCCGCAAGTGGTACCAGACCATTGTGTTTGGCACGCGTTTAAATTTTTAGAACTATTCTGGCGCATGTAGATTGAGCTGACGTCGAAACATCCTCAGGGCTTTAGGCGAATGGTCGCGTAGAGCAACTAGCGTTTCAGCATTGTGAAGATGCTCCCACGACTTATTGTAATCCATTCTTTCAGCATGGACGGCGGCCAAAAAATATTCGATCGTCACATTGCTGCTGTCGAGTGCGTGAAAGCGGTCTAAGGCTTCGACAGCGTCGCCATAGCGATGCATCTGGAGCAGGGTAGTGGCGAGCAGCAGCCAGCCGCTGCGGAATTCGGGATGGGCTTCCATGGTCTCTTGGAGGGCTTGACGCTTATTATGAAGTGATTGTCTTGTTTCATCGACCATCATGAAGAGGCATTTGATGCCTTCGGCATCGATCTTGCCATCGAGGTAGTCGGATACGATGTTATTTTTTGAGACCCCGTAGCTAGGTAGGTAGTCTCGCACCCCTTCTAACACTTGTTTTGCACGTGCTTCGTGATTGGTCAGGATGAGGCTATAACCCAATAGTTCTTGCAACAGTTGATTATTGGGCAGGTAGGGCAAGGCTTTCTCATAACTGGCTAAGCCCTTGTCGTAGTCGCCGCTCTGGAGGTAAACGCTGGCTTGGTTGATATGTGCCATGCCGATGGTTTCTTTGAGGTCGCGTTGCTCCAACCGACGTGTGTCGATGCTGAGGTATTCATCGCTATCGACATGAACGCCTCGCATCGTTGTCTCAATGTTGATCTCTTTGCCGTTGCCGCGATAGCGCACATAGATATGCCCTGGCGGGGTTACAATCTCTAGCTTAAGGTCTAGACGTTGCGCAAGGCATAGATAGAGCACCGATACACCTAAGCAAACACCGCGCCGTGTGTCTAAGACCGATGGAAGGAAGGTGTAGAGGTCGATATCTTTGGCATAGACGGAGTGAGGCGGAAAGCGGAAGTTCATCTCTTCAAAGATGAAGCGATTGACTTCGCGCACCTTATCTTCAGGGGTAGCGTGAGATGGCAACCGCGCCAGAATCTGCAGTGCCATTAAGTCGAGCATTGCTTCGTAGTTGCGGATGGATGTCAAGGCTGCTTTGTCATCACCTAATTGACTCAGAAGGAGACCTCTTGCCAGATCGATGTCTTGTGGTGGCAAGCCTAAGACAGCAGCTTCTGAGGTTGCACGGAACCCTTTGAGCCGTCGGTTGGCCAGGCGGGCAGCAAGAGTGTCAACTAAGCTGAATTCTTGTTCTGTGAGGGTTAACGAGGCATTAGAAGGATGTTTGTTGACGAGCGCGACGATGGCTTGGATTCCTTTGGTTGGTAGTGGCAGTGTAGTAGCGGGAGCTTGTGATGGCCCAGGCTGAGCACTGAGAAGCTGCCACGCTTTCCTTAGGGCTGCCTGGCCTTCCTGGCTATTGGGGTAAAGCTGATAGAGAGCAAGATGTTGCGCGACAGAAGTGGGATCTAAGCTGCCGTACAGCGCCCGAATGCGTCGCGGCGCTTCGACGCCTTCCACACGACCACCCGCAACGAGCAGTAACAAACACATGATGAGAGATAAGTACTTATGATTCATTAGGGTCCATTGCGTCTATTGTCTCTTGTCCATTCCACGTATGGCGTCAGCTAGGGGCGTATGGGCAACAATCTCTTCGACAGTGGGGAGATAGCGGTAGGACCAGTTATCGTCAGAGATGGTGCCTGGGATATTGATTCTCTCTTGTTCTGGCGAGGCATGAACCAATTCTGGGAACATAGCCAGGTATTCTTGTAGCAGATTGATGTGGAACAGGCTGCCGCTGTGATGGCTGTCGTAAAGGATGGCACGCCGTTGGTCTTGGGTGATTTCTGGCTGATACGACCAGTCTCTGGAAGCAGTATAGAGCTGTGCCTCGTCCGCATTCTCTTTCCACCATCCGCTGAGTGTGGTGGAGTCGTGTGTTGATACTGTTGTCATACTTTCTGGATAGTAGGTAGCAGGGTTGATAAATTCCCTCGTCGTATTCCACGCACGCTCCCATCGCATCACTTTGGTCCCACAGATGCCTAGCTGGCGCAAACAGGGACGCACGCCGTTGGGGATATTGCCGAGGTCTTCGCCGATGGGCAGCATAGGCGAGCTTTGCAGGATCATACGTAAGATCTTCTCCCCATGACCAAGCCAGGTGGCTTCTTCAGAAGGTTGAAAGGCGCCTTCAGTCGCTGGCTTATCAAGAGGGATAGCCCAGATGCGAAAGAAGCCAACGACGTGGTCTAGCCGGTAGAGATCGTAAAAGTTCCCTGCCACCTGAAGTCGCTTGCGCCACCAGCGATAGTCTTGCTGTTCCAACACCTGCCAATTGTAGATAGGAAAGCCCCATTTCTGCCCTTGAGCCGCATAGAAATCGGGTGGCGCACCAGCGGCATACTCGACGTGAAAGAGGTCCCGGTGTTGCCACAGATCGGCGCTTTCGCGACTGATGAGAATGGGGATGTCGCCTTTAAGGAAAATGCCTGCTGCATTTGCCTTTTTTTTGACAGCCTTGAGCTGCTGAAAGCAGAGGTATTGGAGAAATTGGTGGTACTGTGCTTCGAAGAGGTAGCGCTCATGCAGTGCCTTAATCGTCTCAACGGTAGGATTGCGTAGGGGTTCCGGCCACTCCTCCCAAGGCTGCCACAGGCGCTGCCTTTTGATGATTTTGAATAGGCTGTAACCTTGGAGCCAATCGTTTTGTTCTACAAAAGAGAGGTATTCTGGGCTGTTTGCTACAGAGGCAAATTCCCAAGCGTAATAGTGTTGCAGAAAGCTCTTTTTGAGGGTGCGGACCTGAGCATAAGGTATCCGAGGCAGCGCGTTTAATGCTTGGAGATCGTGAACAATTCGCTGGAGGCTGGGGTAATCTTGGGTGTGAGGGAGTTGAGCTAGGCTTAGATGTAAGGGATTGAGGGCGAATGCTGATACGGCGCTATATGGGCTTTGGTCAGGTCCCGTGTCATTCAAGGGTAACAATTGAATGATGTCGAAGCCTACGCTAGCGCACCAGTCGACAAGAGGGAGTAAGTCGAGGTATTCTCCAATGCCACAGCTCTGTTGAGTTTTCAGTGAAAAAAGAGCGATGTTGACGCCGTGGTGATGGCGGATGCCTATCCGGTTCCATTGGTCTGCAGCAGCGCTCTGTTCTAAGCTCATTGTCTCCTCGTTCTCTAAGGTGAGTATACGCGTGTCCCCCTGCACCTGCCAATCACATTCTACTGTTAGTCTGGGGAAAAATGTAAATACTTGATTTTACTCAATGCATTGAGTAAAATTACTCAATAGAGTGAGTAAATTTGCGCAATGCATTGAGTAAAGGTGAGGCGAAGATGAAGAAACGACCTGTTTTTGAGCTGCTGATTAACCGGCTTCGGGAGCCGCGGCGTTTCATTCAAACGTTAATAGGTCCGCGGCAAGTAGGGAAGACAACTTTAGCAACGCAGGTAGCGGCTGATCTGGGCATTTCTAGCCGGTATGTTTCAGCTGATTTGGCACCGTTGCAAGATGTTTCTTGGTTGCAGCAGCAATGGGAGGTAGCTCGCGAGCAAGCCAAAAGGCAAGGAAAGGCACTGCTGATCATTGACGAGGTGCAGAAGATCCCACATTGGTCAACCATGGTCAAATTCCTTTGGGATCAAGACACTCAGAGTGGGACAGATCTCAAATTGTTAATGTTAGGGTCCTCTCCATGGCTAATGCAAAAGGGGCTATCAGAGAGCCTGGCAGGCCGATTTGAAGTGATTCCAATTACTCATTGGTCTTTTGCTGAGATGAACAAGATCTTTGGTTGGTCATTGCAGCGCTATCTCTATTTTGGTGGTTATCCTGGAGCTGCGCCCCTAGCTGATGAAAAAGATAGTGCGCGTTGGGCTAGCTACATCAACGATGCGATTATTGAAGCGACTATTTCGAAGGACATTTTGTTGATGACGCAGGTCAATAAGCCTGTGCTATTGCGACGTCTGTTTGAATTGGGTTGTCGCTATTCAGGGCAGATGCTGTCCTACAACAAAATGTTAGGTGAGTTGCAAGATGCTGGCAATGCCACAACACTGGCTCATTATGTGGAGCTATTAGCGGCTGCCGGCTTGTTGACAGGGCTGCAAAAATATGCCAATCAGACTGTTAGAAGAAAAGGATCGAGTCCAAAATTTGCCGTCTACAATACCGCGTTATTGACAGCGCAAGCAGGAAAGAGCTTTGATCAAGCCCGAGCAGACCCCGTCTTTTGGGGACGATTGACGGAATCAGCCGTAGGTGCTCATTTGCTTAACGGTCTACGTGGTACTCAGATTGAGTTGTGCTATTGGCGTGAGGGTGACAAAGAAGTGGACTTTGTGCTCACCTATGGCGATAAGTGCGTCGCTATTGAGGTGAAAAGTAGCCTAGCGCCTGTGCGTCGGACGGGAATGGATGCCTTTGCCGCCCACTATCATCCAAGCCGTTTACTCTTGGTAGGTTCTGAAGGTATCGATTTGGAGACCTTCCTCACTACCCCACCTAGTTCGTGGCTTGATTAGCGTTTTTTCTTTATGGCCGCATGCCGAACATGCTCATGGGAGACTGCCCATCGCGTTTACTAGGCGCTTCGACGGGTGGAATTTCCCCATGTTCGATGGCATCTTTCCACTTCAGTCCTTTTTCCGTCAGGGGGGTGAGGCGGAAGGCGATGCGCTCCCCATTGAGATCTTGGACGCTGATGGTATCAGTCAGGACCATATGTCCATTTTTTTTGCTAAAGGCTAGGACACCGAGGCGGGGATGTGGAAAGCCATTGGCACGCAGCGCTTCGCGAAACAGGCTTTGGCGGTACTGACCTGGGGGCACTGGCCCAAGATCGATGCCGATGATAAACTGTTCGCCTTTGGTGTCGAGCTCCATTTGCACTTTAACGCCCGATTTGAGTTTGATCAAGCAGCTGTTATTGCTGTCGGGGAATAGGCTGACACCCATGATGGTGCCTAGTTCAGTGAGCAGGGATTCGAAGAGTCCTGAAACCATAGAACTGCCTCCTCATCTAATATTC
>CAMFKD010000173.1 GCA_945957095.1 uncultured Chlamydiae bacterium | reverse complement strand
TCGTACACGTTTCCTTTGTCCATTGAGTCTATTTCGTCTATTACGTCCATGCTGTCCATTGTCCATTCAAGATTTTTTCTCTATCTCTGCATTCGGTGAAAGAAATAAACCTAATCAACAGCTGTTGAGTATGTTAAGTTTACTATTCTTTATTACTGAATGTATTAAATTAAATAAAAATATAGAAACAATTTCATTTTTATTAATATAATAATTTTGTGATGAATGCATGTTGAGTAATTAATAATGACTGACTCCGCGACGAACTGCGGTAAGGGGGAAGTATGCCAACGAATGTTAACGGATCGGACTTCGGCTTTTGGGATGGTTGGAATGCAGTTAAAATAGAGACAGCACGCCTTCATGATGAAGCTGAATATGAGGGACTAACTAGGAGTGATGATTTGCACGGAACATTGCTGTTTAATTTTGGTGGCGGACGCACAGTGAAAGACGCTACGAGAGGAGGTGAGATAGGACGGCCTCAAGGAACGGTCTATCTGCTCACAAGAGGGATAGCAAAAGGCAGAGAAGTTCCAGATACATGCGTACAAACTTATCAAGGATTGTCGTTCGGTTTCTTAGCTGGTCGTTTCTTTAGAAGACTGGTCAAAGGGGATTGGTTCCGCGACTTCCATACTGCGCGTATTGATGAGAGCAAGTTTCCTAAAGCACTTCCGTCTGCGCAGCCAAAGACTACTTTTACTCCTTCGCCCTCTTCCACATCCTTAGAAGGCGATGGAGAATCAGAGATATCGGCACACTCCCCTGGAAGTTCGACACTTCAGCTCATACAACAAGGAGACACCAGTTCTTCAACATCAGCCCTGCCACCAGGACCAGCGCAGCAGCGACGTGTCCCAGGTACTCAGTCTCAGCGGGATCTACGTAAGCCTGCAGCACCGCTCGAACAAAGGCGATCGATGTCTGGTTTAAGCCAAAATGTAACAGAACAACAGGTTGCAGACTTGGTGCAGGATTTAAAATACCCAGGACCACCAAGTACACCTCCTTCTACACCCCCAACGCCAACCTTACCATCACAAATGCCCGAAGAAACTGCTTTTGGATTTACTGAGGAAGAACAGACTGAGAGAGAAGCGGAATTCATGCGAGAGCAACTTCAGCGACGCGAGCAGGCAGCTTCTACAAGTAGCTCATCAAGTACTTTGGAACCACCACTGGAGGAGCTGGAGTCGCCGGTTATTGTGTTGTCGCCTGAAGAGGAAGAGGCTCGAGCTAGGGCGGAGCTTAACCAGCCTTCAACAAGTAGCGTGAGCGAGCCAACGATTCCGATGCCAGAAACACCTCTGGCGGGAGAAAGGAAGAAATTTCCTGAACCTTCCCTGCCACCACCACCTATCTCGATTGTTTCGGATAAGAAGCCTACAGCGAAGGCAGAGCCTCCTCTTGCCAAAAATCTCACTCGTACCGAAAGACGTAACCGGAAAGGGGGACCGGTTCCTAAGCCGGTGACTCCTGGTTCTGTTGCGACGCCCTCAGGTGGTTCTTGGGCTCAGGTTACTGGTCGACCTCCCGTTTCTCCCACAAGTACCCCCTCGTCGTCAAGTACGGCGGTACCATCGGAGGTACGTACAGAACCACAAGAGGTAAGTGAAGAGGCGGCGCTTGTGGCTAGACTTAAGCAGGATTTTCTATGCCAGAATTTTAAACGCAAGCTGGACGTCTTAGGAACATTGCCACAAACAGTCACAGAAGACGAAGTGGCCTTATGGCGTGCAATGGATACCTATTATAAGACAGTACCACAAGGTCTGAGTGAACATGAAACTAGAGAACTAGCCAAATTTGGTGAAGGGGCTACCCTTTCAGAGGAGGGTTATCAAGAGACAGCATTTGCGACTGAAGAGGGAATTATTGGCATGGATCTGGTATTCCGGGTCAAAACACCAACATCTGACAATGTTGGAACCTATAGTATCCGCAAACAAGTTAATGTGAAGACAGGAGAGGTCACATTTGAGCCTCATGAGACAATTCTCAACCCAGTAATACCAAAAGGCATTGCACAGCCGGGTGGTCCAAGTGAGTCTGAGCAAGCTGAGCTGGAAGCGGCCGAAATGACAAGGCAGCAACAGCCTTCAAGTCTGCGTGAGGCACTTCCTCCACCCTCACCTCAGTCATCATTGCTTTCTCCTCCTTCTCCACAGCAAACGCTTGAGGTTGTTGAAGAGGAAGAGATCGAAGTACAATATGTTGAGCCAAACGTACCAGAACACCATGTTGATCAGCGGAGTGAGAAAGAGCATCGCCAGCTGGCAACGTCGTTCTATCCTGGCTATGTTGCCGTAACGCCGGATCAGTTACGAGAAATGGAGCAACGAGAGGTACAGGATACCTTAGCTAGCTTTAGCCCTCCAGGTTCGCCTCTTCGAGAGGAGCAGGAACCCGAAGTTGAGGAAAGGCCAGCTCCTATTGCAGCTCCAGCTTATGCGGAGATAAGGGAGGTTCGTACTCGTGAAGAGATTCAAGGAGCTCTAGGGGAAAAGTCATTGACAAATGGTCTAACGGCAGGTTTTACACTTGTTGTCCCAGGTAAGGACGAAGAGCAGCGTCCTGCTGTCACCTTAGAAGAGGGAGCTCAGATCATTCAAAGGGCATTCGAGGACTCACCAGGTAATAGCCAGTTTGGGCCGGCAGAAAGCCCATTTGGGTTTGTATCTCAGGAGACAGTCACTGATGGAGTGCGATTTGTGGCTCAGGATCTCTCTTCTCCAGAGTTGTATGTTGGCAACGCTCACGAAGAGCTAGCAAGGGCAACGGGGCAGCCAGTGACGGCGAAAGGGCAACCACAGATGTCGGTCAGGATGGGTCCTGGCACCATCACGGTCAAGTATAAGGGAGAAGCGGAGGCTGGTGATCGGAATTATGATTGGTCTAGCAGCGCAACCTACCATGTGGCAGACGGCCGTGTCGAGTGGAGTTCTCCTACCTATAAGGTACAGCGGGGTGCAGAAGCGTCGTCTTCAACACCACCTTTGCCCAAAGCGACAGTACAGGGTAAGGGGGTTTTTGTACCAGCAGAGCAAACTTCACAGAGATCTGCGGCGAGAGCTGTTTCATTACAACATGCTGAGACCCACTTAAAAAACAGGCCAGAAGGCATGTTTGAACGGTTATTAGGAGTTGTGGGTGACAGGAAAGAAGCAGACCGCCGATTAGTCGAACGGAGGGTGGAAAGCCTGATCACACAAGCACAAGCGACAGAAGGAAAAGTGTATCATGCCTTAGAGAGCGAAGCACGACACATGTACTTGCCACGCGATTCCTTTGTTGAATATCGTGTGGATCAACAAAACGCTACCGCTAACTTTGAGGTAGGAGAGCAGTTTGTCAAAATGACCGTTCGTGGTGAGCTTATGCTTACTGGAAAAAATCCCAGTGGCGCTAGCGGCTCTGGCGGGCCACCTCCACAGAAGATCCCTTTTGAACGCTCTATGACCGTCGATTTGGTCACAGGTGCGATCACTGAAAGCGCCACCTGGCTCCAGAGCTTTGCTCCTGCGCAGCCTTTGACTGCTGATGAGTCGCAAGCGCGTGCAGTCGAAGAGCGTGCGATAGTGGAGGCTTTGGAGGCCGTCTGCCAGGAACGCAATGACAGACCGTCTGTGTATAGCAATACTGCTGTCGAGCTCACTGGATTGCCAGAGGAGGGAGAGCGGCTAGCTTACCACTTAGCCTCGCCATCACCCTCAGGAGGAATGCAGGTTCAACGCTTATTGAAAGGAGAAAGAGGTGCTGCCGCCATGAGACAGCTCTTTGATGAGGGACGTTCTTGGATAGGGGGCGCTTTTGGATATGGATATGCCGGTGATCCGGCAACCTATGAAGCCAGGATCGGAGCGGCATCACGTGCCATGGACCACTTCTTTGCACCTGAACATAATGGGAACGCCATTAGGGAGTTTGTGGCAGACGTTAACAGGCGCACGGGTAAGAATTATCGGGCTGATTCTTCTTCCTATCGAGCCCAACAGACGGTTCGTGTGGATGGAGATGAGCTTCGTGGCGAGGTGACGTGCTCTTTCCGCATGGTTGACAAGGATGGTCAAGGCATCACTGTTGTCCTGAATAGAGAGGGTAGAGTCAATGTCCGTGATGGAAACATCACATTTGACCCGGGGCGCTTCTCCTTGCCGATGGTGACATCTCGTGAGCCTGAAGAGGGGCAAGCGGTGCAGGCTTTGGTACGTGAACCTAGGAGCGGGCAGGCCGTTCGCGAAACCGCTTCAGAAGCTCTGCGCGCTCTTAACGATTGGCAAAGAACGGAGGATCACTATGAGCAAATGCAGTCATTGGGTATCGGTAGGACTATTGGAAACTCTATGACAAATTGGAAGGGTAAACCTCTGACCCATCCTGAGGGTGTGGCTATAGAAGTATTGTCTAAAGGGGAGGGAGCAGAGGAGTTTGTCGGAGAAACCACTGCTTTTGGTGACATCACACAGGCTATCCGCGATAGGTTTATACCTACTTTCAGGAGCAAACCAGTGCAACAAGATGTCATCCAAACAACTGCTGAAAGAATAGGCCCTTATGTCCAGAAGGCCATCTCGCCGCAGTTGAATCCTGCGTTAGATACTCTTAGAGGTACTGCCTTTAACATGGGGTATCGTGTCGAGGAACCCGTTCAGCGTAGGGTTGAAATAGACATGACACAAGAAGACTTGAAGGTGATTGTAAGAGATAGACAAGAGGCCACCTTGAAGTCGGCAGTCGAAGGAGAACCCGACCTTAGGGTCTCTATCTTGACGACGCAAGAGATTTTTGGCCACCTGACCGATCCAGAAGTAAGATGGAACACTGTTTATGAATTGAGATCGGAGGAGTAAAACATCACCTAATTCCTTGCGCGAAGCGCCCTGGAGTGCGGCGCTTCGCGCCGCCCTGCATTTAGGAAAAGTCTGTGACTAGTCACATTCCCAGTCGAGGATGACTTTGCCAGAGTTGCCCGAGAGCATGACCTGGAAGCCTTCTTCGAAATCGGTGTAGGGGAAGCTATGGGTGATGACAGGGCTGATGTTGAGGCCACTCTGGAGCATGTGGTCCATCTTATACCAGGTTGAGAAGATTTCCCTGCCGTAGATCCCTTTCAAGGTCAATCCTTTGAAAATAACCAGGTCCCAGTCGATAGACGTATCGGGCGGTAGGATTCCTAAGAGGGCCACCTTACCAGCGGGTTGCATCACCTCTAGCAGTGT
>CAMFKD010000172.1 GCA_945957095.1 uncultured Chlamydiae bacterium | reverse complement strand
CATCAACACTATGCCGCTTCAACATCGTGGTAAGAAGGCTATCCAATGGCACGTCAGCAGAGGTCACAGATTTCTCTGTTGTCGCCACCTCCACATGCGTCAATGCCAACTCCGGATCATTAAGCCAATCCTCCAACTCCAAGAAGTCAGCAGGGCGTTTATCCACGACATCCGATAAACAAGACTTAAGAAAGGGAGCCCAACATTTGGGGATGCGATTCCAGTCGACGTGCTGAGGAGAGGTAAAACGCTGCTGCAACAGCAAGGAAACAGCAATGGCGCCAAAGGCATAGAGGTCAGATTTAGGTCCTACCTCATGCAAACGGTCGCTACTTTTCTCTTCTGGTGCTAAGATCGCCATCTGCTCCATGATTTCCTGAGCACAGTACTTTTCCACTGGCATCTTGCCAAGCTTAAGGCTGCTCAGCTGCTGCATCACACGCTCGGGCCCCATGGCAAAGGCGATGCCTCCGCCTGTGATGACAACGCCATTTAAACGTTGGTTGGGGTCCAAGTCTAATAAGATAGAACGAGGAAGCAAGAAGCCATGATAGAGGTGACTTCCCTGATCTGTTGTCTGCTCATGCAGCTGGGCCAAGGCCGCAGCTATCTGTAGAAGAATCTGCTCTCGCGTCGTCGCTGCCAGCTTCTTATCAAACAGATGATGCCTAAGCGTAGGGAGAAAGCGTCCTCTCGCATCGAGTACTTTACCTTCTATGACTGCTATTACTCCGTCATCACTACGCCATAAAACAGGAGCCAATCCTGGTATTGTCAAATGTTCTTTAGCATTGTGGAAGAGGCGGAAGCGTGCTTTCACTTCTGCATCAATACTCGTGGGGGGCGGCACTAAGCAAACGGCAAAGCTTCCTTTATTGAACGTTACCACTGACTGCCTACCAAAAAACTCGGCTTTGTGGCTTTCTGCAAAGACAACATCCTTGGCTAGTTCTGCCACCTTTTCGTAGTAGTTGCGATAGAGATAGGCTAGTAGATCACGTCTCTTCTGTCGCACTACCAACCACCAGTAGATGGCCCCAAGAACTGTCAATCCTATCAGCAAGCCAATGAACACGATGCCTAGGTGCGATCCTAGGGCCATCTGAAATCGCTCGATAACTCTCAAGGCGTGCCTCCATAGCTAAACCGTAGGGATGCGCGTATCTTGCAGACTGGACCGCGATCCACGGTTCGTAAGAACAGCTGCCAATCATAAGCTTTAAAGCGTCCATCACCTGTTGTATGCTTCTGCGATGTCCGGTTGCCTTTGGCGATGTGACCGAAGAAATGGCCAGTTCCCTCTTCCAACGAAGCACATAGGGTAATGACCATGCCAGCGCTCTCTATTGTGACCTTTTCTCCCATCTGAAAGGTGGTAGCAGAGGCATGCCCCCCAACAACAAATTGTGTGTCTTCATGCGCATCCAGAAAGAAAGAGACTTCGCGGTTGCGCTGGCGCACTTCCGTCGGCACCTCTTCTGGTAAAGTGAAGATTAAGTCTATACCACCTTCCAAAGCCTGATAGGCAATGCTTTGAACATTACCACCCTGACAAACGAGCGTATGTGCGCAGTTGACATCGCCCCACACGAGTCGAAAGGCACTGTAAGCATTGTCACGGGTGGGATCTGGCTGTAGCTTCTCCAAGAGGCTGTAAGCGAGAGACCCCTCCTGCCGTACAGTAGCGCGTCTGCCAGCGACACTGAGATCGAAAGCTGCTGGCAAGGTCAGCGGTGTCGGAGGCTCACCTGTAGGATGGATAAGGGCAGCGGCTAGCAGATGGGGTCCATTCAGCAGAGCACGATAGGAATAGCATCCATAGTGAAATCCCATGATCAGATCGAGTAATGTGACAGCAGGCTGCTCTCGAAACTGATAGTCATGGTACCCTGGCCCTACATAGGTGGCCATGCGAGGATGCCAGAAACGCTCTGCCAACTCCCACAGATGTGCCCAAGGGCTGCTACGGATATCGGTATAGACCATCTGCAAAGCCACCAATGCCTCTCCCATATCCGCAGGGATATACCAGGTCGCAAATCCAGGTTCCTGAGACTGTAGCAGCAGCTCATCGATCCACTGGTCTCCAATCTGCTGAAGGTCGTTACGTTGCCACAGCGCAGCCAACGCACGGATAGCGCAAGCCATCTTCAAGGCGGCAGTAAAATGGGGTCGTTCATGCCTAAGCCTGAGACAATAGTCTAAGAGTCGTTCCGTGGCACGATGGAAAGTGTCCCTTAGAGGACTACCAAGCACAACAGGAAAGGTATGTAAAATCCAATAGAAGATCGGTAACACATTCGCTGCAACATTACGGTCTTTGCAATCGGGATATTCATGAAGGTACAGTGGAAAGTTTCCTGCATGGCTGCTGCCGGTATCGCTGATCTGAAAATGAAGCAGCTTCTCTAGCAACGCCTTGCCTTCTGCAAAGCTCTCGGCCGTGCGTTCACGCATTAACGCCAACACAAACAGAAAGTTCTCATAAATAGGGATCGTATCGTGTGTCGGGTAATCCAAAACGCGATGATACCAGTGGACAAACCCGGTCTGGCTGCTTTGAATGATACGACCGGCATTCACAGCAAGGTTAACAATCTGCCTCACTAGATCTGATGGTGCTGCTGGTGTGTTGCCGATGATCATCTCTGCCTTCCTTCTTCCCGCTTACGGAACCACTGTTTCAGTAATAACCTTGTAAAAGGACCAATATCATAGAAATAGCGCTGAGCTAGCCGCTTGGGTTCCATCCAAATGCGGTATAGCCACTCCAAGCGCATCCGACGCATCCAGCTGGGTGCACGCGGCACCTGACCCGTGATGAAGTCAAAGATCGCCCCGCCAGCAATCCCTACGCGCACCCCGCTTTGAACAAACAGAGGCCAATGGCGATCCAAAAAGAGCTCCTGCTTGGGCACGCCCATCCCTACCAGCAAGATGTCGGGTTGGGCCTGACAAATCGTGTTCACAATGGTTGACTCGTCTTCAAAATAGCCGTGATGAGAACCCACCAGCTCAAGACCTGGCCATCGCTGTGAAAAAACATGATCATAGCCTTCGACAACCTCTGGCCGGCTCCCCAAAAAAAAGAGTCGATAGGTTGCGCCTGTTGCTGTGAGAGAATCAAAGAAAGCAGGGATCCAATCCGTGCCATTTAGGTTGTCGCCCAAAGGAGCCTTCAGCAGCTTGGCAGCAAACTCAATGGCAGCACCATCATTAAAGACAAAGTCAGCACGCTGAACAGCCTCTCGATAGCCAGCATCTTGTGATGCCACTGCGACGCAATGGGCATTGATGAAAAAGAGGCGCACTGGCCTCTCTTCCATGGCATTTGCGACAGCAGCTAATGATTCTGCCTTCCCCCTCATCTGAATTGGAAGGCCACCAAATTCAAAGATCGGAACAGATGTCACCTGATTCACCAACAACGGTTTCTCAACCAGCCATTCCCGCTAATCCCTCCGTTAGGGCCGAACGAGGGCTGACAGATGGCTTGGTTTGCGACGAGTTCGTATTGGAAACTACGGACGAGGAGCAAAACAAGCCAGATGGCATGCCCGCAGTCGGCCCTACTGGAGGAATTAGCGGGAATGGCTGGTTCTCAACGTGACAGTTTAGCATAAGATGAGTATATGTTCACCTCTTTCGCCGACTGGCGAGGATAGGTCCATTTTCTGCGACAATAGGTAGCAAGCCACTGACAGCACTCACCATACCTGCCAAAGAATAGAAGACGACACGCTCTGCATGCCAAGAAGGTGTGATCTCCGCCGCTAAGCCAACACCTAGCAATACCAGTGATGAGACATAGCCAACTCCAGCAATCAGATGTGCTAACCGCGTGTTAGCTAGACGTCCTCTTTCCTCGTCAATCACCTCAATCTTCTTTTCGAACCGCTTACTCTTAGCTAAGATCTCCCTTGTGCTGCGAAGATACTCGTCCTTCACACCAAGGGCATTGTAAGCCATAGCACTTTGAAGGATGTTTAGACCTGCGTAGAGACCCGTAAAGGTCTTGCACGCCACTGTCATCACCGATGCCAACAAGGTTTCAGGTACCCACAACTCGATCTGATCGACGACCGGAATCGCTAATCCAAGGTAACGGCCAGCAATGACTCCTCGGTCATACCGTACATCATGCTCCTTTAAGACGAACTCCATGTTTCTCTTCTCAACAAGATGGCGATGCTCAATGAGGTAAGCCTCCCGCTCAGCATCAGACTGCGACCGCCTAACCTGACCTGCCACCTGCGCTATCTCGCATTCAAGATGCATAACCCTATCTGCATGTCCTTCTCGATTGCCTTCCACCATCGAATAGGTTCCAGTCAATGTCAGAGCAGCTAGAGGGATCGTCAGATGGTTTGCCGCTTGATTCCAGCTCTCAAGCCCCTTTAGCAACCCGCGATTGGTAGGAATAAATTTGTTTACCTTGGTAAAGAAAGCAGAAACCCCTAACCGCATCGCCCTCATCCCTTGAGCAGCTTTAGAACCAAAGAGTAAAGGACGCTGCCAAGCAGCTGTCAAAACCCCAGCTATCCTATTCGATACGGGATGCTCGCTAACTGATCGTGAACTCAGATACTCTATCGCTTTATTAGGTCCACTACAAAGCGACGTTGCGAGTTGGAGAGGAGTCCATCCTCCTTGGCTTTTGGCATAGATGTCAGCGCCTTTTTCGACAAGCAGTCGAGCCCCTTCATCATCACCTGCTAAGAGTGCCAAGTGTAAAGGTGTGATCCCAGCCCGATTAACTTGGGTCACACCAGCACCTCGCTGCACTAGTTTCTCTAGCACACCATGCGATAAACCGGGTTCCAAACCAAGGAAGTAATCGTGTAATACCCCATTACCGCTTCCATCAACCGTTGCCAAATTGGGACGCACCCATTCAAATACATAGTCGATGACCGCAGTATCCCCCTGTTCCAACAGCGCGAAAAACAGATGCCGGTCTTGCAATGCCGTATGTAACTGTTTTTTGAGCTGTTCTTCAGGGAGTGAAAAATCGATTCGCGCTAATACTTCCGCTGAAGGCTGTCCCTTGCGTTCAGACAGCCTTTTCATCAGTTTCAGGAAGGCGTCTTGCGGCGGAGGCTGTGACCAAAGCCAAGATGGGCAAAAACGACTAAAAGCAGCTTGAATCGTCATAAAATGATCACTATTTTTAAATAGAAATCATTATAAAGATAATTTGTTAATATCGCTTAAAGCATAGTTAATTAAAAAATAAAGATATCTCTACTAGTCCG